>DATNQK010000243.1:0-3075 GCA_036704065.1 Stenomitos sp. | reverse complement strand
GGTTCGCTGCGCTTGTTTCAAAAGAAAATCACCCCTGTACAACTCGACGATCAAGTTCAGCGCTTGCGGGTTGCGCTCGAAAAACCCTATACCGCTCCCGAAGGTAAAGCCATCGGCTTTGAACTATATCGCTGGTTGGTAGAGCCTGTTGAACCTCTACTGGCGGATCAGTATGTCAAGACGCTCGTTATGGTTCCTGATGGGGTGCTGCGGGATGTCCCCTTGGCGGCGTTGCACGATGGTCAACGCTTTTTGATTGAGCGCTACCGCCTCGCCCTGATGCCGAGTTTACAACTCGCCTTGCCCCAGCCTTCTACGAGAGATTCAATGAAAGTTTTGGCGGCTGGACTGTCGGAAAGTCGTGCTGGATTTGCACCCTTGTCCTTTGTTCCCGATGAACTTAAGGCAGTTGTGCAGGCGATTCCAGGCAAGACGTTGCTCAATCGTCAGTTTACAACTCGTGCGATCGCCAATGCGATTACCGAGTCTTCCATCACAACCCTCCATCTTGCGACCCACGGTCAATTTAGCTCCACCATTGACCGGACATTTGTACTGGCTTGGGATAAGCCCATCACTCTATACGACCTCAGAGACCTCATTGAAAAACGACGGCAACCCTCGCAAAAGGCCATTGATTTACTGGTCTTAAGTGCTTGCGAAACGGCAACAGGCGATCGTCGTGCCGCCTTGGGCTTGGCTGGTGTAGCAGCGCAATCTGGCACCCGTAGTACCGTTGCAACCCTCTGGAATATCGATGATGAATCCAGTGGTGTATTTATGAAATATTTCTACGATGCCTTAGCCAAACCGGGTACCTCCAAGGCAGAGGCCTTGCAGGCGGCTCAACTGATGTTGCTACAAGATCCAGACTATCGCCATCCCTTCCACTGGGCAGCCTATGTACTGGTCGGCAGTTGGCGTTAGTCAATTCTGATGTGATGCATGGAGTAAACTCTAGCCATTTTCAGAAGAAGGGCTGAAAAATATGCAACGCCTCTGCAATTTGTAACGAAGTGTTGCAGCCGTCATGGCCCATTCAAATCACCTTTAGCCCAGGGGCACCCTAGATCTGCAAGGAAGATTGCGGGGGGACAGTGGATGAGCGCCTACTATGATCACGAGCACTTTTGGGCACCTCATGAAGTTTGCTTGCGGCCCCAACCCGACCCTATCCAGCCAACTCAACGCCAAGGTCTGGGCCAGCTATTTGACGCCATAGCCGAATCGATACGAGCCCTCTTCGGGGAACGCACCTCAAAGTCATAGGGCAACAAACTATTAATGTTTGATGCACCTACTTTCAAAAGTGTCTCAACCATTTCAAGATTAGGGTGTATCCGAGAGGAAATCGGTATGACTTCTCTACCTAGTCACACGACGTTATCTGCCGCAGAACTCATTAGACGTTATGGCTGTGGAGAAAGAGAGTTCGAGCAAGTATCGCTGATTGGAGCCAATCTGCAAGGTGTAGTGCTGCACGGCATTGACCTCAGTGAATCTGTATTGATGCAGGTTGATTTTCGCCAAGCCGATTTGCGGGGCGCTGACTTGGGTTGGGCTGATTTAAGTCAGGCAAATTTAGAAGGGGCGGACTTACGGGGTGCCATTTTGACCCGTGCAGATTTGAGCGGTGCCAACCTGCGGGGTGCCAACCTCGAAAAAGCCGATCTCAGTCTGGCTGAACTTAGTGATGCAGTCTTGCAAGGGGCCATCCTACCGGATGGCAGTATTCATTCCTAGCCCTCAGCCTGGAACAGGGAGTTCATTTTTAATCGCCATGTTCATTCCCAGGGCTGTGGTCGCTACACTAAAGCCATGAGTCCACCGTCTAAAGAGGCCCGACAACGCGATCATCAAGCGAATGAGCGCACTTTTTTGGCGTGGATGCGAACGTCCATTGCCCTGATTGGGTTTGGTTTTGCGATCGCCCGTTTTGGTTTGTTTTTGCGGCAGTTGCACCTTACCCTAACCCAACGACCCGTTGGAGTTGACCCCCTTGTTAACTCGGAACACTTGGGGGTTGGACTAATTGGAGTAGGAATTTTAACCATTGCCTTGGCTGCATGGCGTTATAGCCAGATCTATTGGCAAATAGAACGGGGGATCTATCGACCAACGCGTTGGTTTGTGTGGGTGATGGCTGCTGTGGTGATGGCCCTTGGCACCTTAAGTTTGCCGCTGATTGTAGGCAATCGTGCGGCCCTAGAAACACCACCTGCCGTCCATCCTTCACAGCGTCGCGTCAGTCCTTAAGGGAGTGTGAAGAGCAGTTCTATGATGCAGCTTAAAAGTTGGCAGTGGGTTGTGTTAGCCCTTCCGATGGTGGGGGTGTTAGGGTTTGTCTTGGTCGCAGCAGGGTTGCAAATCCATGCATGGGGCCTGAACTGGATCTGGGCCTTGATTTTGCTGGTTTTCGTGGGGTGGCGTTTTTTGCTGGTGCGCTGGCTGAAGCCGTCGGAGTTGGCAATGGCACAATCCGCTTTAGCCGAGGTTTCTGCGGCTGTCTCATCCCTTGAACCCACCACTGGGGCAACAACCCAGCGTCAACAGGCAGAATCTGTGATTTACAACGTCTTGGATCGTGCCCGTGGCGATGGGCCACCCTGGGAAAATTGGCCGCTGTTTTTTCAACGCTGTCAGGAACTGGTAGAGGCGATCGCAATCATCTATGCCCCTCAAGCCAAACGCCCCCTGTTAAATATTTACATCCCCCAAGCCTATAGCTTGATGCGTGGCACCGTGGATGATGTGGATCAATGGATGCAAAAATTGTCTCCGGTTCTAGGGCAAGTAACCATTGATCAGGCCTATCGCGCTTACGAAACCTATCAAACCCTAGAGCCTTCAGCTCGGTTTATTCTCAAAGCCTGGAACTGGGCACAGTGGGTTTTCAACCCCTTGGTTGCTTTAGCGCGAACCACCACTCAAGGGTATACGGCTCAAGCCAATCAGCAACTGCTGCTGAACCTGGGTCAGTTGTTGCGCGAAAAGACATTAATGGCCTTAGGGGAACAGGCGATCGCCCTCTACAGTGGTAAACTTCCGCAGCCGTTGGCCCCCCAAGCGGTGTTT
>DATNQK010000242.1:0-1824 GCA_036704065.1 Stenomitos sp. | reverse complement strand
ATCCTGGCGGAGATCGGTGATGTCTCACGCTTTGCGAGCGAAGACAAGTTGATCGCCTATGCGGGCATCGATGCCACGGTTCACCAGTCCGGGCAGTTCAATGCCAGCCACATGCACATGAGCAAGCGAGGTTCCCCATATTTACGTCTGGCCTTGTGGCAGGCAGCTTCCATGTCGATCTTGCACAATGAGGAGCTGAGAGAGTATTATCGCAAGAAGCGAAAGGAAGGCAAGGTCCATGGAGTTGCCCTGGGTGCGGTGTATAGAAAACTACTGATTCGCGTGTATGTCATCCTCAAGGAAAAACGACCTTATGTCATTCATGAACTCGCCCCTGCCAGCCCTTGACTCCTAATAGCAGGTCTTATCTTAACCACTTTACCCAACCTGATACTATTGTATCAGATGCATTTAACCCTCAGGACTACAATCGTTATAGCTACGCGCGTAACAATCCTCTCCGATACACGGATCCGACTGGGCATACCGTTGCTTGTCCAGATTGTGGCGGTGCTTCCTTGGAGCAAACGCTTACTTACTTCAAGAAATATGGTAAACACAAAGAGAAATTCAACGAGCTTTATGCAACCATATACACTGCCGAGTATTCTCTCGCGGATGCCTTGCGAGACGGAAAATTAAGTGAACCTGAGGCAATAGAGCTCCAGACTTATGAAAAACTGATTCAAGAAAAACGAGACAGCGCTTTTGCCTATAATCTTAGTCAAGACGAGTTTGCGCAACTAAAACGCGTTTCGTCCAATCCAAATCTTTTGAAGAGAGCAACAGACAGAGCGGAAATCATTGATGGTTTTGTAGTCTCCGTTCAGCCTTCGCATTCAGACGATGTGTTTGGGCCTTCCATCGCAACTGCAGGAGTAGTGGTTGTTTTTGGACATGGAGCACGGCATCTTGTGGGACTGAATGTTACTCAAGCTGAAGTAGAAGTAGCCATTCAAAATAATATTGCGCTTTCAGTTAATTCTACATCACAGACCGGTCCTTTTTGGGGTCGTGTCACAGTAAATGGACAAGTGATTGAATATCGTGCCTACCCAATCGGGAATAACACAATCAATGTTGGCACCTACTATGATCCGGAGACTAAATAATCATGCATGAACCCTTAACCATTAATCCGCCACGATCTTTAACGTTTCAAGAGGAGGAGATTCTAAAACTCTTGTTATCGGTGGATTTTCCAGGACGAGAAGCATTGTTGATCCAAGCCCACTCTGTACGCGTTTCTGAAGAGTGCAAAGATTGTCGATCTATAAAGCTTGCTGTGGATAGATCATCTAGTAATGCTGCAATAGTGAAACGTCGTATCCCGATCGAGGCTGAGACGCAAGATGTTGATAACATGAAGATACATATTCTTCTGCATGTTGTTCAGGGCTATATGGATGAGATTGAAATATACCGTGAGGATCTTCAGAAGATAATAGAGGTGCCAAAGCCTAACGAGCTAGTTTTAATTAATTTGGATGCTGACCAGGGCTAAACTCTTAATACCTCGCGCAACTGGCTGGTGATATCTAATCGTTCTTTGAAACATAGTTCCGGCGTCGCTAACCTAGCAATGAGTTGAGAGACACTTGTCGGTACCTGTACTTTAACATCATCAATATGATTCTTCTTTAGCCCAATCTCCAATCGCTGTTCTACACGTTCCATCGCCGCGAAGTAATCTTCTGCCACAGTCTGGTCATGCGCACGCGCATAGACCATCGTGCTGCTGAGTTCCTTGTGTCCCAGAAAACGCTGAATAGATGTCACCCTGCAGCCCGCATTGAGCAATTGCGTGGCGCAGGTATGCCTGAG
>DATNQK010000241.1:0-10758 GCA_036704065.1 Stenomitos sp. | reverse complement strand
GAACGACAAACCTACGATATAGTCGCTGCTCTCTCTAGCTATTCTGAAAACTATTTACGCAAAGATGCAGGGCCTAAACTCTGGCGAGACTTAAGTGCAGCGTTGGGTGAGCCAATTAGCAAACGTAACTTCAAGGCAGCTTTAGAGCGGCAATGGGAGCAAACACAGCGAGCACTTACAGCTTCTTCTCTAGCGGATTCCCAAAAACCTTCCCTTAATCTGCCAACCGATTTACAAGCCGATTGGGGCGAAGTAATCGATGTATCGGTGTTTTTTGGGCGATTGGTAGAACAGGAAACATTAATCAAGTGGGCTACGACTGAGCGCTGCCGCTTGATTCTGATACTAGGTATGGGGGGGATTGGTAAAACGGCCCTGGCGATTAAGGTGGGCCAGCAGTTAGAGACTAATTTTGATTGTGTGCTTTGGCGTAGCCTCCAAAATGCACCACCGCTGTTAGAGCTGTTGGGTGACTGTATCAAAGTGCTATCACAACGGCAGGATGTACAGATCCCTATCACGGCAGAGGCAGGTATTTCTCAACTTCTTCAGTATTTACGCAAACGTCGCTGCCTCTTGATTTTAGACAATGCTGAGTCGCTGCTACAGGCAGGTGACCACAAACGCCGCTATCGTACAGCCTACGAGGGCTATGGGCAATTGTTTCAGAAAATTGGTGAAACTGTCCATCTCAGTTGTGTGATTGTCACGAGCCGCGAACTACCTCAAGGATTAGAGGGGAAGATTGGACTGGAACTGCCCACGCGGAGTCTGAGCATTGGTGGGCTCTTGAGGCATGATGGACAAGCACTTCTGACCAGCATTGCCAAGTTTCAGGGCTCTACCGCTGAATGGGAAACCATTCTCCAACACTATGCAGGCAACCCATTAGCATTGCGAATCGTTGCTTCCTTTGTTAATGAAGTTCTAGCGGGAGATTTAAGTCAATTCTGTGCACTATTAGGTCATTCGTCCTTTTTATTTGATGATATTCGTGACCTTTTAGAACAGCAGTTTCTTAGACTGTCGTCGCAGGAGCAAGCCGTAATGATGTGGCTTGCTATTAGACGGGAGCCTGTCAACCTGACAACACTCTCTGGAGATCTATTAGAGCCCATTTCTCCCCCAGAACTTCTGCAGGTGGTAATGGCACTGCAAAGTCGGGCTCTAATCGAGAAAACGAATCCCCAATTCACCCTACAGCCCGTAGTGATGGAATACGTTACAGACTATCTGATTGATCTCATGGGTCAGCAGATTTGTCACTGGCAAGCCAACCATCCAATTCATAACCTGAGCGTATTGCAGGGATATGCTTTGCTCCTGATAGATTCCCAAGAATACGTCAGGGAAACGCAGGTTAGACTAATCCTCACCCCTCTGCTCGATAAACTGCTGGCTGAATTAAAAAAGCCATCAACTGTTGAGCAACGCTTCCAAGACATTTTGGAAACGTTGCGGAAACATTCACCTCAAGCAAAAGGATATGGAGCTGGAAATCTCTTCAATCTTCTACGGGCTTTACAGGTTGATTTCTCTGGCTATGATTTTTCGCATCTCACTCTCTGGCAGGCTAATCTGCAAGGTATATCGCTGCATCACGTAGACTTCTCAGATGCCGATTTATCTAAAACGCAATTAAACCAAAATTTCGGGGGAATTGTTACGCTAGCCTGTCATCCCGAGAGTCAATTCTTGGCTTCAGGCGATACTAAAGGCAATATTATCCTCTGGAGAATGCTAGATGGCCAATCGTTCCACATTCTAAGAGGACATAAAGCTTGGGTGGCTTGCCTAGCCTTTAGTCCAGATGGACGCACCTTGGTCAGCGGTGGCATCGACTACACACTACGTTTATGGGATGTGCAGACCGGACAATGTATCCGAATCATGCTAGGCCATGAGAGTGCCCTTTATTCAGTTGCCTTTAGTCCAGACAGCCAAAAGGTTGCTAGCGGTGGCGAGGACTACAAGATCAAACTATGGGATGCCAAAACTGGGGAGTGCTTACAAACCTTTCAAGGCCATACTCAGCCGGTTCGCTCTGTTGTGTTTAGTCCAGATGGTCGATCTCTAGTGAGCGCCAGTTTTGATCAGACTGTGCGCATTTGGGACTTACAGTCCGCAGAGATTACTCACATCCTCCATGGCCACAGCGCTCCTGTCTGGTCTGTTGACATCAGTCCAGATGCTGGAAAAATTGCTAGCTGCAGTGCTGATCAAACCATTAGGGTTTGGGATATATCTACAGGTGTATGCTTAAGCGTTCTGCAAAATACATCTGATGCCTTATCAGTTGTATTTGCTCCCAACGGCTTGACCTTTGCCACTACAGGGTTAGACAAAATAATTAGGGTATGGAATGCCGAATCCGGTCAGTGTTTACATACCTTACCGGGACATACCGATCAAGCTTGGGCAATCGTTTTTCACCCGAATGGCGAAAGCCTTATCAGCGGTAGCATTGATCAAACCATTCGGCTTTGGGATGTAGAGACAGGACACTGTAACCGTATTTGGTATGGATACAGCCACTATATCTGTAGTCTGGCCTTTTCAGAAGATGGCACAACCCTTGTCAGTGCTGGAGATGACGGTGTTGTGCGTCTGTGGAATTGGGAGGACGGAAATCAATTTAAAGCCTTGATGGGCCATAAAAGTGGACTGTTTACGGTAGCGTTCCACCCCAATAATCGCCTGCTTGCCACGGGTGGATATGATAAGGCAATTTGGCTATGGGACATCCAGACCCAACAGTGCCTACGCCAAATGCGAGGGATGACAGAATGGACTTATTCAGTAGCTTTTCATCCTGGGGGTCAACTGCTAGCCACCAGCGGGATTGTGCCTCTGATCTGGTTCTGGGATGTGGGTACAGGGCAGTGTCTACAACCCCTTCAAGGGCATAGAAGTGCGGCTTGGTCTGTGGCGTTCAGTCCTGATGGGAATCAGCTAGCTAGCGCTAGCGCGGATTGCACTGTAAAGGTGTGGGATGTCACCACGGGAGATTGTGTACATACTCTTACAGGCCATGACGACTGGCTCTACGCTGTCGCAACATTAACATGCACCACAGACACCGAAACGACCACCGACACTGAACCAACCGGTTACTACATTGCTAGTGCAGGTGCGGATCGGATGATCCGAATTTGGGATAGTCAGACTGGAGACTGTCTACGAGTTCTAGCAGGACATACAGATTGGATCTATGCGATCGCTGCTCACCCCAGCGGTCAATATATTGCCAGTGCTAGTCATGATGGAACCGTACGACATTGGGATCTACGATCCGGCACATGCCTAGCGATACTGGCTCATGGCGCACCCTTGTGGTCTGTTGCCTACCATCCCCAGGGAGAGTTACTGGCTTCCTGCGGTTGGAACAATCGCATTCTAATTTGGGATTTATCTTCAAAACAGAATATACAGACCCTTGAAGTCTATAAGCCCTATCATGGCATGCTGCTGAGGAACTGCAAGGGGCTAACGGGTAGCCAATTGTTAATGCTTCAAGATTTAGGTGCAACTGTATAAGGATGATATAAACTCTGGGCCGAGTCTGAGCAGGTTAAAGGTGGATCATGGAACTGAAACAGGCTTTAGAAGTTGTTAATGACCTACTGCTGCAGAATGGACTGCGAGCCTTAAGTGACGTTGAAACGATCCTCCTCCGTGGGGCTTGGGAGCGTCAAACCTATGAGGAAGTGGCTGAGGCCTCTGGCTACTCAGATCACTACTTACGTAAGGATGTAGGACCGAGGCTGTGGCGTGATTTGAGCGCCGTGCTAGGCGAACCAATTAGTAAGCCGAACTTTAAAACAGTGCTAGAGCGCAGAGAAGCGCCACCGACCTTACCTACTTCCCCATCTGTAGCAGTAGAGAATTGGTTGCCCCACAAGGCCGACTGGGGTGAGGCAATTGATGTGTCGGTATTTATCGGACGGTCTGCAGAACAAAAGACCCTAAGTCAGTGGGTACTTTCTGACCGTTGTCGATTCATTTTGCTGCTAGGGATGGGGGGCATCGGCAAAACAGCACTATCGATTAAAGTGGGTCAACAGATTCAGGCGGATTTTACGTATGTGATTTGGCGGAGCTTACGCAACGCACCACCTCTGTTGGAGTTGTTGGCTGATGTCATCAAATTTATCACCCAACAACAGGACGCGGAGGAACCTCCAACAGTTGAAGTAGCACTTTCTCAACTCTTGCTTCATCTGCGGCAGTATCGCTGTCTGCTGATATTGGACAATGCTGAAGCCATCTTGCAGGCAGGCGATCACAATGGTCGTTATCGGTGCGGGTACGAAGACTACGCCTACCTGTTTCAGCAAGTGGGTGACACCTCACACCAGAGCTGTTTAATCATCACCAGCCGCGAGCGTCCCCGAGGTCTCGCGGCCAAATTGGGACCAGAGCTTCCACTCCGTTGCCTTACTGTTGGCGGTTTATGTTCTCAGGAAGGCCAGATCCTCCTCAACAGCATTGGTCAATTTAGTGGCACCTCGACAGAATGGCAAGCCATCATTGAACGCTATGGTGGGAATCCCCTAGCTCTGAAAATCATGGCCTCATTTGTTAGCGAGGTATTTGCTGGAAATCTAAGTGAGTTACTGCAGTTTCTAGGACAATCTTCTTATATCTTTGGTGATATTTGGGAGTTATTGGATCAACAATTTCAGCGCCTCAGTTCTCAAGAGCAAGCTGTCATGACTTGGCTTGCCATAAGGCGTGAACCCATCGTTTTGTTGGAGTTACGGGAAGATCTACTGCAGCCCCTGCTGCCATCAGACTTGCTGCAGGTCTTAGCTACCCTACGAAGCCGATCACTAATCGAAACAGTGGAAGCTCGGTTTACCCAGCAGCCTGTAGTAATGGAATATGTCACGAGCCGATTGATTGACCAATTCAGTATCCAGATGTGTAGTTGGAAAGTAGATGATGTTGTGAGCGATCACTCCATGCTCCAGCAATATGCCCTCCTCCAAGTGCAAGCACAGGATTACATCCAGGACATGCAACTGCGGTTAATTTTGCAGCCTGTGCTAGATAAACTCAAAACTTGGTTTGGACAAGCCTCACGCATTGCCCAGCATCTCAAGCAAATTCTGCAATCCATGCGGCAACCTTCCTTGCTACGACGTGGCTATGGGGCTGGCAATATCATTAACTTGCTGCGGCAAATAGACGTCGATTTATCGGGCTATGACTTTTCATCCCTTGCAGTTTGGCAAGCCGATCTACAAGGGCTCAGGTTGCATAATGTTAACTTTGCAGGCGCAGATCTCTCAAAATCACGTTTTTCACAAATCTTCGGCTGGGTCACGATGCTGGCTTTTAGTCCTGACGGAACCTATTGGGCAGCAGGGGATTCCGCAGGTGCCATTCACCTCTGGTTTGTAGCGCCTGAACGACGTCAAGTTACGCTATCAGCCCATCCCAACTTTATCTTTGCCTTAGACATATCTCCCGATAGTCAATGGCTAGTCAGTGCCAGCATTGATGGCACTCTCAAATTGTGGGATGCAATGACATGTCAATGCTTATGCACTCTCAATGCTCACTCTGCTATCATTTGGTCCGTTGCCTTTGCTCCCGACGGTCAGCAGTTTGTCAGTAGCTGCGAAGATGGCACGATTAAGCTCTGGGATTGCAAAACTGGCCAGTGCCTAAGAACCATCCAGGCAAGTTCAGCTTCGGTGCGCTCTGTGGTCTTTACGCCCGATTCCCAGTATTTGGTGAGTGGTAGTGCTGATCACTCGATACGGTTATGGGAGGTTGCGAGTGGAGAGTGCATCCGCACCTATGAAGGGCATACCGAAACGATTTGGAGAGTAGATATTTCTCCCGATGGGAAATGGATTGCGAGTGGTGGCAATGATTACCTCATCAAGCTATGGGATCTCCAGTCCGGTGAATGTATACATAATTTTGTGGGTCATACGCTACAGATTTGGTCTATTGCGTTTGCCCCTGATGGTCAAACCCTTGCTAGTGCCAGTATGGATCAGACTGTGCGAGTCTGGAATCTTGAGGATCAACAATGTCTGGCTTGTTTCCGTGGCCATAGCAGTATGGTGATGAGTCTTGCCTATGCCCCCGATGCAAAAACCATTGCTAGCGGAGGCATGGATCGATCCATCAAGCACTGGGATTTAAAGCGTAAAACCTGTATCCAGTCTATGTCTGGGTATAAAAACATTATTTGGTCCGCAGCCTTTCGACCAGATTGCAGCCTACGCAGTACCTCTCAAGGGGGCATTGTTGCTAGTAGCAGCCTGGATGGCATTGTGAGAGTATGGCAAATTGAGGATGGGCAGTGCCTTAAAACCTTCAAGCATCAAGCAGAAGTTCATGCGATCACCTTTAGTCCCGATGGCAAGCAACTGGTGAGTGGGAATCTACACACCCACTCGACCCTGAAGATCTGGGATTTGGAAACCCAAGCTTGTGTCATGACTATCCCTGTACATATCGGCAAGGTTAATTCAGTGTGCTGGAGCCCAGATGGGACGCTGCTGGCGAGTGGTGGCGATGACAAACAGGTCTTTCTCTTTTCCCTTGCACACAAACAGGTCAATAAAATCCTGCGGGGCCATGAAGCCGTTGTTTGGTCGGTGGCTTTTTCTCCAGATAGTCAGCTGCTAGCAAGTGGTAGCTTTGATCAGCGGGTGCGACTCTGGGATGTTGAGTCAGGCCAATGTATACAGGTCTTAAGTGGGCATACCAACGCCTTAACCTCAATTCGCTTTCATCCCAGCCTACCAATCTTGGTTACGGCCAGTTCCGATGCAACCGTTCGCCTCTGGTCATTGGCAACTGGAAGCTGTGAGCATATTCTCAGTGAGCACCACAATGTGGTGATGGGTATTGCCTTTTCTTCTGATGGCCAAACCTTCGCCACCGGAAGTTACGATAAAACGATTCGGATTTGGGATGTGGATTCTTGGCACTGTCGCTTAACATTACAGGCGAATTCTTTAGTGCATTCGGTGACCTTTAGCGCGGATGACCAAACCTTAGTCAGTGGGGGTGATAACGGTACTCTACAAGTTTGGAACCTCAAAACTGGGGAATGTGTAAAAACGCTGCACCTGCCTGAATTATATGCAGGAATGAAGATTCACAATTCCACAGGCATTTCGGAAGCGCAAAAAACGATGTTGATTGCGTTGGGGGCTAGTTCTAGCAATGTGTGACCGAATCAGCTATCTCCTCTAATCGAAGGTTAGGAATTGCTGACCACAACAGCCTTTTGAAATTGCATCATGATACTTGTAAAACTCTGCAAGATGATCGATTAGAGATCCTGAATACTCACCCCCTATTTACTAGGATGTGCCCTCAATGCAAGGTGGTGATTGAGGGCGATGTTTTAGTGCATTTCGATTGCCCTATTTGTGGTTGGCGAAATGATCTAGTGGATTAAACTTGGGGCCTGAAGATGCTCGTGCATTATGTAAACTTCAGGCCTTTTATTCACTTCTCTTACCCTCTTGAGCTTTGATTGCAAGCCTTAAATTTTTTAGCAATCGTTTTGTATCCCTTTGTACTTTTAGGATTTCTTCTGTAGATTCAACCTGAGAGATTCGATTGTAAAAGTTCTCCGACTGCTTCATGTATCGGACAAGCTCATCAAAAAGTGCGCACTCATGCGCACTTTTTTTAGGTGGCTCGTTGAGGATATCAGAAATTCTACGACGGCTCAGCCGAAACACATTCATAAGTTCGCGATTAAGAGACTTCTGTTCAGAACCTGGTCGTCCACGAAGCCTTTGGTATCCTGCTTCCTCAAGCTTCTTAGCAGCTTCACGAATTTCTTGAACCGTATAGTTCCTGCGTTGAGTATTTTCTTCTACTTCAACTTGAAGAGCATCTACAGGATCGCGTTCGGCATCCAAATCCATGATACAGACAGGGACGCCTTCTCCAAATAATTCAAGAAATCGTTCATGGTAGCTCTCTGCAAGAGCTTCAATTGCAGCTTTACGATGCGCTCCAGCTAAGAGACGATAATGTCTATCTACGGTAAGCGGAGAGATAAGACCTAGAACAGTAATACTATTGACAAGCTCTTGAACGTGCTTGTGATTTAGGGGTCTTGTATCTCCACTAGGGCGGCTCGTAATTTTTTCCAGCGGAATTAGCGATCTATCAAATGATTGGGTTGAGAGTAGTAATTCGGCGGCATCAGTGCTGGCTGCCCTTGTGATTGCTTTACTAAGGTCAGGACGTCTTTGCATTAGGGGATCACCTTCTTAAGCCAATTCCACAAAAAAGTGATTTCCTCTGCTGCTTTGCTAGGATTGTCAAATTCTGTTACACCAAGCCCTCGAATAGCAGCAGTCTGAAAATCTGCACGCGACCGGATAGCAATAGGAACGATGGGGAAACCTAAATTCGCATCATTAAGACTTTGAATTAGATCGTCTGCATTGGCACTTGGATGCAGCAGATTTAGTACTATAGCTGCAGGCTTATTGGTTAGACGAACTGCAGAAAGTGTAGTCGAGACAGAATCTAGTTCAAACTGACCGTATCGTAAAACAACTAGAACAAAGTCAGAAGCCTGCATAACCTCTATGACAGATGCATCCAAAGTTCCAGGCGTATCAATAAAGTTCCATTCAGTTTCCAGCTTCTTGACGGTTATGGGAGTACGCTTCGCAGGAATAGCAATAACAACGGGCAATTCAGGCTCGCGTCGATCACCCCAATCAGCTAAAGAAGCTTGATCATCACAATCTAGGATTGTAGAGTTTTGAGCAACAACAGCTAGGTTTGAGCAAAGCGTACTTTTACCCACTCCACCTTTACGACTGACTATCGAAATCGCTTTTGGCATTTGGAAGCGCAAATATGAGGTTTGAAAAATACCAAACTAAGGTATCACTTTTAGTCTCATACTCAAAACAACAAACGGTGTCGCTTTCAAGTATTGCGGTGCGGAACTGAGTTTCTGTATAGAAGGGCTTATGGCTGCTCAAGGCTGTCCACGAGACATCAGAATGGGTAGGAGCGCAATCAACAGTCGAAACTGACAGATGTTTTCGATTGCAAGTCCCGCCAAGGATGGGAGCACACTGGTAAGCTATAACGAAAACAACATTACGCTTGCTACCTTGAAAGGCTAATGGCGACCACTTGTTTCTATAACTTTGAAATTGCTTTTGCAAACGCAAGCTGTAAGCCTGGTGTTGAAAAGGCTGAGTATCATGACCGCAGGTTTCACCTAGTTGAAACATCACCCAACTTCTGGACAATTCAGGAGAATGAAACGTTAGTTCTCATCAGCAACGAGCAGCAAACGCAACTGGCGCATTTGTTACAGTTACTTCACTATGAGCCTGACTCATCCCCTGAAACAACCTGTTTTGGAAGCGATGGAACTTGGGTATCAGTAACTCTATGTTATGGCGATCATCAAACTTCGTATCGATGGTGGGGGAGTCCCCCGACTGGCTGGGAAATTTTGGAACAGGTTACTCAATACGTAATAAGTCTTGCAGATGTTCCGTACAAGGCTTTAAATCAACAGCATCAGGAAGTTGTGCAAGGATTTTTTGAACAGTTAGCTAAGCGCAATACGGCTGGGCTGTTGCGGTACTATCATCCTGCAGTTCAGTACAAAAATCCATGGTTTGAGTTGCAGGGTAATGAGGTTATGGAAATGTGGCAGATGTGGTGGCGCTATCTACCCGACCTTAAGGTTGTGGTTCAAGAGAGTGGCATCCGCACTACTTTTGTAGATTGGCAGGCACATTATACTTTCCCGCCTACTGCTCGTTACATCAAGCATCAACTCAGTAGTACGCTAACAGTCGCTGAAAATAAAATCATCCAGCACGTTGATCGCTTTAACACGCACCAATGGGCAGGCGATGCGTATGGTTATCTTGGCAAGGTCGCAGGTGGTTGGAAGCTGTTTGAAACACAGATCAAGATGAGGATCCAAAAACAACTGAATAGTTATCTGGAAAGTGCAAAAGCAAAATCTCAGCCTTATTAGGTAAAGTCAAACAGATAGGTTTTACCTGTTGTAGTCGTCCAACCATATAACCCTCAAAAGAGGAACAAAACCTTGGACTCTTTAGCGTTGTGTGTAGTAAGCACGGAATCCCTGAGCCTGAAGACTAAAAACAATCGCTTGTGCCTTGTAGCTGCTTCTGTAGGTGCCATAGTATTGCCAACCACTGAAACGATTGCGCTTGAAGAACACATCATAGGAAGAATGCCGGTCGCCTACGCTGATATTGAAGTCATGGCCTAGATTGATTTCCACTGCTTTAGCGCTCAGCGGTGCAACAAAAGCAGAACCCAGAGCAGCAACGGCAAGGAGAGAGAGAGCAACTTTTTTCACGAGCGGAACCCTGCAATAAGATGAGGAAATGGTTGATATTTAGTACTGTCCCATCACAGCTTGGAAACAGATGTGACCTAGCTCAAGGTAAGGGTGTGATGTTCATTGGCAGATGCAACACAGAAGACAACCAATTCCCTACAAAAGCGAGCGAAATATAGATAAAAGGGGTATATTCAAGCTCAAAAGGCTAGCCATAGCCAGCTAGAGCATTGGAATCGTAGGGGGAGTGCCATGACACAACGACGTATTAATGGGGATGCAGTCCATTACCTCAAAGGTACGCGACCATAGGTAGATAAAAGTGGACTTCCACAAGCTCCCCAAAACTGCTAGCCTACGGCTATGGAAAGTCAAGACTATCTGAACCTAGCGGGTGTGAGTGAAGCAGATTG
>DATNQK010000240.1:0-10519 GCA_036704065.1 Stenomitos sp. | reverse complement strand
AATGAAGCGGTTGGACAATGCGTGATTAATTTGAGTTTGTTCGTCTAACAGTGCAGCCATTGGTTCAAAGCAGGTAGCTCGGCGTCTTTGCGCAGAATGATCTTCTTACAGTTTATAGTCTACTGCCCTGAATCTCGTTGTGTTGTGCTTGAACACGACTCTCCGCCCATGCTCAAGCCCTACTCGACTCAGTATCAGCAATTCTCATTTTGAAACATTCGTACTGAAATAAGTGGTTCCGTAAGCCTTCTCACTCAATCCTCTGAACGACAGAATGCGGGTTTCAGGCGCTTAAAGCAATTAAAGTCAGAGGCTCTGGTGAGAACCATTCTCATACCGAGAACTGCTGACTCAGTATTGTTGTGTTTCTGGACTAGGTTTACCGAGAAATAGAGCAATTGTCTGTTAAAAGCTTGATTTATTCTCTTCTTAAACATTCTTGCGACACTTCTGACCTTACAAAAGGTACAGCTGGAAGAAAATAAGGGTTTTCAAGAATTCTGAGCATATGTTTCCTTCTTAACTCAAGCAATAGAAGTAGTGAAGTAGAAGTGAGAATAAATGTCTTTCAGGAAATCTCATCTATTTAATAAATATACTTATTCTGTAAATTTTATTTATCTTTCAAAAAGGGATTTTATAAGAATAAGTCATGTGACTAAGATTGTTTGATGTTGTTAGTTTTAGTTATATTATGGCTCTACGTTCTAAATTGTATTTTGTTTTAGTCTAACCATAGGTATTCAATGATATTAGGAAAGTCAATAGATAGTCTTAAGCGCTATAGAGAACGTTTTATTATATTTGGCTTTATTCTCGTAATCTACCTTTTGGCTAAAGAACAGAATCATAATTTATCTTTGGCTCAGTCTTCTGGAGTAATCCTGAAAACTGTACATAGCTTTACCAATAAAGCATCAACAGGCTCGCATCCCTTTTCCTCGTTAATTAGTGATAGTCGTGGATATTTGTTTGGCACAGCAAGTGCAGGAGGTACACAGAAGTTAGGTACTATTTTTCGCTTGGCTGGTGGTAAGGTTACCGTCCTCACTACTTTTCAATTAACCAATGGTGCATTCCCAACAAGTAAATTAGTACTTGCAAACAATGGATTATTTTATGGTGTAACACTAGGTGGCGGAAGTGAATCTTTAGGAACCATCTTTAAGATGGCTCCCCATGGCAAGCTTACTACACTGATCAACTTTAACGGTACAAATGGTGCTCAGCCTACAGGACCTTTAACAAAGGCTGGTTCCCGAATGTTTTATGGTACAACAAGTCGAGGTGGGGCTTTAGGCTTCGGTACAATTTTTAAGGTTACTTATAATGGAAATTTAAAGACGGTTATAAATTTTAACTCGGTTAATGGCGCTGAGCCAAATGGAGAGTTGCTTTTATCTGATGATGGTGATTTGTTCGGCACAACTAGCTATGGTGGAAAATATAATTTAGGAACTATCTTTAGGTTTACAAAATTTGGCAGACTTAAAACATTAATTAGTTTTAATGGTTCAAATGGCTCATACCCTATGAGTAATTTAATACAAGATGCTGACGCAAACTTATATGGAACTACATTTGGTGGAGGTTCTTATGGTTTAGGAACTATATTTAAAGTTAACTCATCTGACTCACTAGAAACCTTGATAAATTTTAATGGCCAAAATGGTGCGGTTCCATATTCTGGATTAACGCAGGGATTAGATGGATATTTTTATGGTACAACTTCGCGGGGAGGTACCTTTAATAGGGGTACAGTTTTTAGGATCTCTTCAACTGGTGCACTAACAACTATAGTGCATTTCAATGGTAGCAATGGAGAAGCACCTTTCTCAAATCTTTTTCAGGCTGCCAATGGTAGATTATATGGCACAACTTATGTTGGTACAGAAACTGATGCTAATCCTAATCAGCCTGGTAAAGGCGGAATCTATTCTATAAAAATTGGCTCATAGCTTGTTTCTTTTATAGAGAGATCTATGCCTCTCTGTAAAAAAAATAAGCTGTAAATGTATGAAAATAAATTATGAATAAATAAATGATGAAAACTTTGTGTAAAAAGACTTCCTTGGTAGTAATGCTTTGTTTTCTGTTGATGATATTTGCTTCAAAGCTACCCCTACCTAGTTTTTTGCAGCCTGTTGTGGCTGATCCCTCAAAAGGAAAGATTAAACAGCACGTTGCGTCTCCTCGTGTAGGTTTAGAAGCAATAAAGCACATTGTTGTGATAATGCAAGAAAATCGTTCTTTCGATAGTTATTTTGGTACTTTTCCTGGAGCGGATGGAATTCCCTTTAAAGATGGTGTTCCTTCTGTGTGTATTCCTGCACCGCCCAGCACAGGCTGTGCAAGGCCTTATCATGATCCAAATGACGTTAACTTTGGTGCGCCCCATAGTTCAGCATCATCAATAGCAGCGATCAATGGTGGCAAAATGGATGGATTTATTCGGGAAGCTTATAACAAGAATAAGTCCTCACCAATTTCTGTTATGGGCTATCACGACGAACGGGAAATTCCTAACTATTGGGCTTATGCCAAAAATTTTGTCTTGCAGGATAGGATGTTTGAACCGGTTGCGTCATGGAGCGTCCCAGCTCATCTATATATGGTTTCTGCTTGGTCTGCTTATTGCAGCATTAAAGGTGAACCTAGCAGTTGCCGCAGTGAAATTCAATCTCCGAGTGCATTTTATGCCTGGACAGATATTACTTATTTACTACATAAAAATGGAATTAGCTGGAAATACTATCTTGATGATGGGCTAACTCCTGATTGCATAGATCCAGATGAGAAAACCTGTGCACACGAACCTTTAAGCCCAGACATTCAAAGTTTATGGAATCCGTTACCTAAGTTTGATACCGTAATTGAAAATGACCAGCTTGGTAATATTCAGTCCTTGGAAAACTTTTATACGGATGTGCGTACGGGAAACCTGCCATCTGTTTCTTGGATTATTCCTAATGAGGACCATAGTGAACATCCACCGAATCGAGTTAGTGTTGGTGAAGAGTATTTCACTCGACTGATTAATGAATTAATGTTAGGCCCTCAGTGGCAAAGTACAGTCATCTTTTTGGCCTGGGATGATTGGGGTGGTTTCTATGATCATGTTGTTCCACCAAAAGTAGATGATTTAGGGTATGGGATTAGGGTTCCAGCGTTGGTCATTAGTCCTTATGCTAAAAAAGGATTTATTGATCACCAGACATTGAGCTTTGATTCTTATCTGAAGTTTATTGAAGATGTCTTTCTCGGTGGACAACGGATCGATCCTGCTACAGATGGACGCCCAGATCCACGACCTAACGTGCGCGAGAATAACCCATTACTAGGGGATATTGCGAATGATTTTGACTTTACTCAATTGCCGCGATCGCCCATGATTCTGAGTGTTAAGAAGCGCTCAGCTCATCGATAACTTGTAAATACATAGGCTACCGTCACCTTAAATCTGACTAGTAATGGCTGAGAACCTTTGTAGGGAAACTAGGTTTGATCAGTGCAATTAACCCATGCTTGCTCTGTTTAGATTTGGTAAAACCAAACATCAGATTCTTTCAGGAGAATCCGTCCTAGAGGTAAACGTTGAATTAATCCTTGATCCTCTAGTTGTCCTAAGGTGCGCGTGACGGTAACTCTGGTAGCTCCTAGAAGATCTGCTAAGTCTTGGTGGGTAAGACGTAAGTTAATCAATTGCCCACGAGCTGATTTCTCTTCACCAAATCGCTGCGATAGCCAAGACAGCAAGTGAATCAGGCGCACGTCAATCGTGCGATGACTGCGGATGAGCATGAGTGATTCGACCTGTCGTAAGTAAGATTTAATGTGTTCTGTCATTTCAATCGGATTTTCTGGCATGAAGAAAATCCCCTTAACGTCTGTAAAACTTTCGATGTAGTAGGGGTTTGCTTGGGATAGGAGGCTACCTACTACTTCCTGTTCTCCCCAAAGGCCAAAGACAACCGGAGTCCCATCATCTAGATAAGTGAGGGTGCGGACTATCCCACTGGTAATTTTGAACAGACGATTGGCATCGCATGGGATTAGGGAACGGGTCGGAAATATTTTTTCTTGCTGCCAGGAATTCGGTAGAGGCGGCTTAATCGATGGGATTTGAAGTAGTTTTTGCATGATTGACGTACCCTTTTTTCTGCATCTGTGAATTGCTGACTGGTGCTGCTACAGCTTTATGGCTTAGGGGCAACACGTTCCCCAGAAGGGCATTCGCAACTGCTTGAGTTGAGGCTTGATGCATTGAAAGGGTAGAGGGGCTCGCATGCTTTCTAGTCCCGTGTTGTCTGTTGGATATCTCACAATAGCATGAAATTGAATTATAAATGATTTGAAATTCAATTGAAGCTTAATCGTGAGTGAATTGTGATTAATGACCTTGGCTGTTTGAGATTGTGTGTTGTTGGTTTGTTGTAATCGATCTTGGGTAGGTATAGAAGCAGGTGGTTTGGAGGTTCCCTTTGCGTTTTAGCCCGTTCACGCTTTGTTTAAGAAAAGGTTTATTGGTTGTAGGAGAGGTTAACAGCTACTATCTCTGGTGTCTGCACCGCTTTTGCCTGGTTAGACCCATTCCGTCCTCCAGGTACTACTCGGAGGAGGGGATTAATGGAGGTAAGGTTGCTGTGGAGTGGATAGATGGAGTTGCCGTTTGTCCGGTCGTCTCTTTGTAAAGGTGCCTAGGGCAGCATTCTTGGGTATGTCAGCGTTAAGACTTCTGCGGTGGTTGCAGAAGCTGTCTGCATGAATTTCGCTTTTGTAGTTCAAACTTTTGTGATTGGGAATCCTATAATCAGACAAGCTGTGCCGATTGGTTTCATCGGTCGGTGTCTATTCCTACAAAGGTCGCAACTACACCGTATAGGCATTGCATTGAAAGTCTCGATTCTCAAAGGTTTGATTGTTGTCTGCTGCATCCTTTGCTTGCAGTTTGCTTGGGGGGCATTCTCGTCCTTCATCCCCGCTTGGTCAGCTAATCCCGACTCCCTTACTGAGCTTCAGCAAAAGCAACAGCGCATCGAACAGTATCGCAACAATGTTAACCAAGCAAAACAACGTCTTGCTGAGCAAGAGCGGTCTGCTCGCGATCGCCTGGGGGGGTTAAAGCAACAAATTACCCTCACCGCTGCCCAAATTGAGACTCAGCAGGAAAAGCTAAAGGTTGCCACGGCAAAACTGCAAAAAATTCAAGCGGAACTCAAGGTTGCTCAAGAGAACTATGCAAAGCAACAAACCAGTGCGATCGCCCGCCTCAGATTTTTGCAACGCCAACCCGATGCCCAAGGCTGGATTGCGCTTGCCCAGAGCCAGACCCTTGAACAATTGATGGATCGGCAGTACCAATTAAGACGGGTCTACCAAGCCGATCAAAAATCCCTCGTTGTCCTGAAGCAAACCAAAGACACCATTGAAGCCAAACGGCTAGAAGTCGAAACTCAAAAAAATCAAATTGCACTGCTGACGCAGGAATTGATGAGCCAAAAAGCTTCTACCGAAGGCCAAGCCCAAAGTGAGCAAATTCTGGTCAGCCGTCTCAATAGCGATCGCGAAGCCCTAACAGCAGCGGAGCAACAACTTGCTGCTGAATCCGAAAAAATTGCCCAAGATATTCAGCAACGTCTAGCAGCGCGGATTGCCTTTCCCAACGCCATCTTTTTGCCAGGTACCGGACAAATGTTGCTGCCTGCCGACGGCCCTATTACCAGCAACTTCGGTTGGCGCGTTCACCCCATTTTAGGCAGTAGTCGCTTTCACAATGGCGTAGATTTTGGTGCAGAAGAGGGGAGCCTGATCCGTGCCGCCGATAATGGCGTTGTGATTTCTGCTGAGTGGGCTGGGGGCTACGGCAATGCGGTCATTATCGATCATGGAAATGGACTGACCACGCTCTACGGCCATACCAGCCAGATGTTTGTGACTGCCGGTCAGAGTATTCAGAAAGGTCAACCCATTGCAGCCGTTGGATCGACTGGGCTTTCCACTGGCCCTCACTTGCACTTTGAGGTACGGCGTGGCGGCGAACCGATAGATCCAATGCCGTTTTTGTCTAACTATGCGGCATCGCCTACTGCACCGCAGGCTGTAAATCCTGTCCCACCCCAGGTACTCAATCCGGCACCTCTGCCACAGGTTTATAGCCCCTCTGCCCCCAACTAGCGATGTTGCAGGGGGTGTTCCTAGCACACCCTTGCAATCCAAGTTATACTGTGTGATGCATCGAAGCGGATGCTTGGGCATGTGGCGCAGTGGATAGCGCATTAGGTTCCGGTCCTAAGGGTCGGGGGTTCGAATCCCTCCATGCTCGCTTTAAAAATCAAACAGTCTCTTCGCTGCCCTATGATAATTGGAGTGGCGAATCTGGGAGCAGGCGTGATCGAGTCGAGTTTATCTAGTCCGCAATCTATTGCCGAGCGTATTATCGTTCCCTTGGATGTGCCCACCCAAGCAGCGGCGATCACCCTTATCGACTCCCTCAGCGAAGTGCAGTTTTGGAAAGTTGGCTTGGAACTGTTTGTAAGCTGCGGCCCCAGTATTCTCGACTATCTCAAACAACAGAACAAAAAGATTTTTCTCGATCTCAAGCTGCACGATATCCCGAATACCGTAGCGGGTGCTTGTCGTGCTGCGGCATCCTATGGGGTAGATCTGCTAACGGTACACGCGGTCAATGGGCGCAATGGCCTTATCGCTGCTCAAACGGCTGCTGCCGAAGGTGCTGCCGCTGCTGGTATGGCTCCACCTCAAGTTATTGCGGTCACAGTATTGACCAGCTTCTCTCCGCGCGAGTTGGCTTTCGACCTCAAAATTCCGCTAGAGCTACCGGAATACGCGTTGCAAATGGCGCTTATGGCTCAAGAGTGTGGGCTTGGGGGTGCGGTTTGCTCTCCCCATGAGGCAAGCCAATTGCGTCAGGTGTGTGGTGATGACTTTCTGCTTGTGTGTCCTGGTATTCGGCCCCAAGGATCTGCTGCAGGTGATCAACAGCGATTGCAAACTCCCGCAGCCGCGATTCAGGCAGGTGCGAATTATTTAGTGATTGGTCGCCCTATTACCGCAGCTGCCCATCCCAGTGAGGCCTTTGCTGCCATTTGCCAAGAAATTGCAGCTACGGTTTAGCCCTTCCCTCTCGCTCCCTATGCCTCTAGAGCGCCAACCCTTTCTGCATCGTTGCTCCAACCTGTGCCTGAACCTTATGGGTGGTGCTGCTCTTATTCTTGGCATTAGTGAGTTATTCATGCTTGGGGGGCAGGGCGTAGCGCAAGCCAATCAGGTCGCACCGACCGTTGATTTGTTTGCGTTAGGGGGACAGTCTTGTCCAAGTTCTCTTAATACCCTGGCAGAGTGGATGTTGCCGGATCTGCCAAGCTACATCAATCGTGTTCGCACAAGGGCAGGTATCGGCAAAAGCTACGTGTTGTTGGCGGCAAGACCCGAATTTCAACCGTTGCCTCTCTCCATTCCTCATGGTCAAGACCTCTCTACCCATGACACTTCAGTGCAGCAGTTATTCTTTACGACGCTGATGCGCAGTTACGAGCGCGATCGCATTGTTCAGCTACAGGAATACCACTGGCTATTTTTGACCCGCAGCCCACAGGCTTGGCAGTTACTAAGAATGTATTCCACGATCGGTGTGTATCCGGCCAAGGTTCAACAGCCGCCACTAGCACCTCGTAATAGTATTGATGGCAGTGTAGGAACTGCGGTGAAAGAGTGGTTGGCAAATTGTGCACTGGGTTTTTCGTCCCCTCCGCGCCCATTCCCCTCCAAAATACGGTTTTAGTGCGCCTTTGAGCACAGACTTCTGTTGATCTTGTGAATTAGCGCTTGTCCTTTGTATTTTGCTGCTGGAACGGCCCTTGGAGAATGATCGCTCCTGATTTGGAACTGGGCAATCTGAATGCAGAGATACATCCTAATGCATTCATGTCTTATTCCCTGCGCGTTGCAGACTTACCCCTTAGCGATCGCCCACGAGAACGACTCATTGCTCAAGGTGCCTATACCCTCACCGAAGCCGAACTCATCGCTATCTTATTGGGAACGGGACAAGGCCCAGGTAAACTTTCCGCTGTTGGGCTAGGTCAGTACCTGCTCAATTGCTTGTCTCAGCATCAGCGTAGCCCTCTTGCAGTCTTAAGAGACATTCGCGTCTCGGAACTGATGAATATTCCAGGCATTGGCCCAGCCAAAGCAACGACCATCGTTGCGGCCATTGAGCTTGGCAAGCGCGTTTTTAGTGCTCTTCCCGAAGCGCCCGCTATTATTGAAAATCCAGAAACAGCCGCTGCACTGCTTGCTGGACAGATGATGTGGCAATCTCAAGAGCGATTTGCAGTGCTTTTATTAGATGTGAAGCACCGACTCCTGAGTACGCAAATCATTAGTATCGGAACGGCCACCGAAACCATTGCCCATCCCCGCGACATTTTCCGCGAAGTTATCCGCCAAGGTGCAACACGCGTCATTGTGGCTCACAATCACCCGAGCGGCCAACTCGAGCCTAGCCCCGAAGACCTCGCTCTAACTCGTCAACTGCTTGCTGGTGCTCAATTGCTCGGCATCCCTCTCTTAGATCACCTTATTCTGGGCAATGGTAATTACGCGAGCTTGCGGCAATCGACAGACCTGTGGTTGGACTATCCCCAAAATGATATTTAAGTTGCAATACTCCTATCATCCTTGAGCTAACTGCTGCCTACCCTTAAAAGAGTGCTGTCTCATGCTTCAATGCAACACCTGTGTTGTGTGAGTTGCAGCGCGAAAGGTTCCTCAAAAGCTGCTTCGATTTAAGTAACCTTCTACGATATGATCATGGGGGTCATGACTGACTGACATGCAAGCGAGTTTAAAAAAGAGGATAGGACGCAGTGATTAGAGTAGCGATCAACGGGTTTGGACGCATTGGACGTAACTTCATGCGTTGCTGGCTGCAACGACCGAACAGCAATCTGGAGATCGTTGCAATCAATGACACCTCTGATCCTAGAACAAACGCTCACTTATTGCGCTATGACTCAATGTTGGGCGTTCTAAATGCTGACATTAGCGCAGACGACAACTCCATTACGGCCAATGGTCATGTTGTAAAGTGCGTTTCGGATCGCAACCCGGAAAATCTACCTTGGCGCGATTGGAATATCGACCTCATCATTGAATCAACAGGTGTCTTCATCTCTAAAGAAGGTGCTGGCAAGCACATCAATGCGGGTGCCAAGAAAGTTTTGATCACTGCACCAGGTAAAGGTTCAGTGCCCATGTATGTGGTCGGCGTAAACCACGAAGACTACGACTCTAATGAAACGATCATTAGTAACGCAAGCTGCACCACAAACTGCTTAGCACCCATCGTTAAAGTGTTGCATCAAGAGTTCGGCATTATCCAAGGGATGATGACCACAACCCACAGCTACACTGGCGACCAACGTATTTTAGATGCTAGCCACCGCGACCTGCGCCGCGCACGTGCGGCAGCGGTTAACATCGTTCCGACTTCTACGGGTGCTGCTAAGGCAGTGGGCTTAGTCATCCCTGCTCTTCAAGGCAAGCTTAATGGGATTGCTTTACGCGTGCCAACGCCTAACGTCTCAGTGGTAGACTTTGTTGCTCAAGTCGAAAAATCAACCATTGCTGAGCAAGTTAACCAAGCGCTCAAGACTGCAGCAGAAGGCCCCATGAAGGGCATTATCCACTACAGCGATATTGAGTTGGTTTCTAGCGATTATCGCGGTCACGATGCCTCTTCTATTGTGGATGCTGCCTTAACGATGGTGATGGGTGGCAACATGGTGAAGGTTGTGGCTTGGTATGACAACGAGTGGGGTTATAGCCAACGAGTGCTTGACCTTGCTGAACTTGTTGCAACCCGCTGGTAGTCTGCCACGGCAACTCCGTTTCCTTCAGCAATGAAGGTTTAATGCATGCCCTTAAGTCCGAGACTCATGTTGTGTAGTCTCGGACTTTTTATTTATGTGCTTGCTCAATGCTTAAATGTTGGCGTTTAAAAGTCGACATACCTAAAAGACGATAGGGTAAAACCTCACTCCCCAAGGGACTGCGATATTGGTCTTTCTAGCGATCGCCACCACACTAAGTCCCCATCTGGATAACGGCAAAGATTCTTCTTTGCCATTCCTATCGCTTTAGGCTTTTATACCGTTTCTAGCCAATCGTAAATACTGCTGAGCTGGTCTATGGTGACCAGACCGTGCTGCCACAAAATAATAGGAAGTGGCCCTGGGTTATGAGCAAAATGGCGTAGTGCTAAATCGATACAGTCATTAGATAGCAACAGCTCATCTTTTAAAAACCCCAAAAGTCGATGTTGTGTAGAAGCCCCCATACGTTTATCCCCCTTCATTCTCAAAACCTAGCATTAATCAATTTGTTCTCGTTAAAAGTCAAAATTTAGAAAACAAAATCTGTCTCAATAAAGCTTTGTTACGGTAAGAAAGCTCAGTTCCGCTCTTTCGGTAGTCTAAAGCCTGTCTCGTGTTACGCC
>DATNQK010000239.1:0-5403 GCA_036704065.1 Stenomitos sp. | reverse complement strand
GCCAGCGGCTTTCCCTCGGGCTCCAGGTGGCACGTTGGGCCGAAATCACTTGGTTTGCGTTGGGCTGCGTCAGATCTAAAATCGTAAGTCCTTGCATGGACTGTCCATCGAAGGTTTGGGCATAAAAGAAGCGACGTACTTCGCGATCAGGGCCATATTCTTGATAGAACACATTTTTGTCTTGCAGGTTGAGTTTGCCTTCTAAGGCAGGCTGTCGCATCAACACTTTGGATTGGTATTGGGTAAAGGGAACCAAATTTTCGTTGAGGCCAAACATTAACACGGTCACAGCGAGGCCAAACCCAAGTACAGGGGCCAAAATTCGGTACAGACTCACCCCACCCGCTTGGAGTGCTGTCAGTTCGCGATCGCCCGATAAGCGGGAAAAGCACAGCAAGCTCGCGAGCAACATGGCCATAGGTAAGGCTAAACTAACGAATCGCGGCACCTGTAAGGCCAGAACTTGCAGCGCAATGGCAAGGGGAATTTGCGTAGAGGTTACTTGTTGCAGCAGTGTAAACAACGACCCTGCCGATACCCCAACTGCCGAAAAAATGCCGACTCCAAACAAAAAAGGCTTGAAGAGTTCTTGCAACACATATCGATCTAAGACCGAGAGTCGAGGCAACCGTGCCCGCAACCATTGAGGCAGCTTTCGATTCAAAATTGAAGGATAGGGCGTCATCGTTGAAATTGCGCGCCGAGGTAGTACTGTCGCACCATCGGGTCATTATAAAGCTCATCTGGCGTTCCCGTGGTGAGGATGCGTCCCTCTCGCATAATGTAAGCCCGATTCGTAATGGCGAGGGTTTCTCTGACGTTGTGGTCTGTAATTAAAATGCCAATATTGCGATCGCGCAATCGAGACACCATCAATTGAATATCGGCTACAGAAATCGGATCGACCCCTGCGAACGGCTCATCCAACAGTAAAAATTGCGGTCCTTCAGTGCCTGCTGCCAAGGCTCGGGCGAGTTCGGCCCGTCGCCGTTCGCCGCCCGAGATCGATAATCCCAGGTTGGAAGCAACCTTTTGCAAATTGAACTCTTGCAACAACCCGCTTAAGCGCTGAGGCCATTGATAGCGTGGAACCTGAGACTGTTCCATGGCCAACAGCAAATTTTCTCGCACCGATAGGTTTCTAAAAATACTGGGTTCTTGCGGTAAATAGCTAATCCCCAGGCGAGCACGTTTGTGCATGGGGAGGTGCGTAATATCGCGACCATCGAACCACACTTTCCCGCGATCAGGTCTTTCTAAGCCAGTTGCGATGTAAAACGTTGAGGTTTTTCTAGCACCATTTGGCCCCAGAAGACCGACAACTTCGCCGCGATTCACGGTCAGGGTGACATGGTTCACCACCGACTTTTGCCGATAAGACTTGCACACGTCCTGGAGAAGAATTTTCACTGCTGCTCCCTCTGTCGTTGCCAACACGATGGCAGAGTGCCAGATATCACTAGAAGCCACTGCAGTCTAAAACGCATGCGAATTAAGAGATAGGCAATCTTTTGTTAGTCTATGCTGCAACAAAATGATGGATTCGCAGCAGAATGACTTGAGTTTAGCAAAAGAAGACGTCAGGATTGAGACGATGGCATCTGATCCATGGTTCTACCAGAACCTGCCCATTGCTCACCGCTGCGCAAAAGCGGCTGCTGACTGCGAGTATCTTGGTCTGGTTTTCATTGCCTGCGTTCCTTGCGATGCCCCCTTTAACGTCATGAATAGCTCCCTCAGGCGAGTTTTAATCGCTGGTTTACTCTTTTGTGCCACCCTTGTTTCGGCAGTAGTGGGCTATGTTTCATTGGGTTGGTCTTTGCTAGACGCCATCTATATGGTGGTGATTACAGTTTTTGGCGTTGGCTATAGCGAAGTTCGACCTGTGGTGACGCCTGCCTTACGCATTTTGACCATCTGCATTATTATTGCGGGCACCAGCACAGCCGTCTATGCTGTGGGGGCATTCATTCAAATGGTGACAGAAGGAGAAATTAATAAAGCCATTGGAGTTAGGCGGATGGTGCGAGATATTGAGTCGCTACGCAAACATGTGATTATTTGTGGATTTGGCCGCATTGGCCAGATTTTAGCGCGTCAGCTTTCAAGGGCACATCTTGAGTTTGTGATTATCGACCACGATAAAGAACGACTAGAACTGGCAGAATCCTTGGGCTACCTGGTTAAATTTGGCAATGCTACTGATGAACTTGTCCTATTAGATGTGGGCATTCATCAAGCCAAGGTGTTGGCCACCGTTTTGCCGGACGATGCGGCCAATGTTTTTATTACTCTGACGGCTCGTGAATTAAACCCTACCCTCAGAATTCTGGCCCGTGGTGAATTGCCCAGTACCGAAAAGAAGCTGAGGCTTGCCGGAGCTGATCAAGTGGTATTGCCTGCGTCCATTAGTGCGCAGCGCATGGCATATATGATTACCCATCCGGTCACTTTAGATTTCCTCAGCCAAGATGATGGTCGCCAAACTTTAAATGAACTCTTGTCTCAGGTTGATATTCAAGTGGATGAGCTGGTCATTGTGCCCGACTCTCCCATTGCAGGATTGACTGTGGGTGACATTGAGGTGCGCGGCAAAGGCACGTTTATTGTGGTGGGTCTGCGGCAGGCCGACGGCACAACCACAATTCATCCCGATCAGTCTTCTGTCTTAACGGTGGGGGATGTCGTGATTGTGATGGGACATCGAGGCGATATTCCTCGCTTGGTGCAGAAGTATGTTGTGAACCCCCGACAGCGATCGCGCGGTCCTAAGTTCGATGCAGGTTAGCGGGTTCCAGAAGTTGTGTGGCGATCGCCTTAAAGTGTGGGTGGATGGGCCTTGGCAATGATCGATTGCTGGGGTCAATCTTACTTTTCTGTTTATTCAGGTTAAGGAATAGCATGATGATTCCTGCCTGGAGCGATGAATTTAAGGTCCACCTTGGAGTATGTCTTGAAAAAAACCAAGTGTGGTGCATTGTTTCGCATATTAGCAGGGAATTATAGCTTTAAGCGTATGGGTTTACCGACTGGTCATACCTTGGGTTAACCTTGGCGGCTAGCCAAGGCTGCATCAATGCTGAGCACGAAGTGTATTCAAAAGACATCTGTACTCTGCGTTGTTGCACAGGGGGGAGCATATTTCCCTTGAGTGGAGCGGTAAAGCTTGTGCTGATAAGGCTCTGTCATTTGTGTATGGGTCAGGCGTCGGGCAAGTCTGGGCATCCTGCATGGGAAGGGTGAGGTATCGCAGCCGAACCTAAAGCCTAATCGAGATGACTAAAAGTATGCCATTTTCTGACACGGGGGTTCAATTGATAAACGTCATGAATTCGAAGCGAAGTTCACCGAGATCCAAACAGCGGCAATCCCCTGCTCCCCGACCATCGGGAGTGGAGCAACCTTCTATGTCATCTCTATCCCCTCAAGCTGCCTCTGATCCTCAGGCTGAACTGCAGGCGGAGAGTTCAGGACATCCTACCCTTCCAAGTTCTACCCAAATTCGCGAAGTTAGCGGATACGAAGATGATTGGCAACGTTGGGATCAAATGGCTGAACAATTCGGATATCAAAATCCGACCCAAGCAGAAATGCTTCACGATTTACTGAATTTTGCTAATACTCAATCTTCCCAGGAATTACTTATGCCTTCTGAATCCACCTCAACACTCGCGATTAACAACAATGTTTCTCAAGCGGAACTGTTGGCGAGGCTTACGGAATTGGTATCGCAATTGTTAATGGTGATGACCTCTCTTGGCGTTCAGTTCCAACAACAGCAGCAACAAAATGTGCATTTAGATCAACTCCTGACCCAGGTGTTGCAGACCTTGACCTTGGGAGGTTCTGGCGAAACTGCGGTGGTGCGATATGTTGCGCCTGTGCATCGCACAAGAACTGCAACCACCAAAGATAGTTTTGCAGTGCTCAACAGTAAAGATCTGAAAAAGAGCCATGCCAAGGGCAGTGCAGAAGAGAAGCTGCGTCGGGCATTTACTGCAATTGTGTCTCATAATGAAGCGGAAGGGTGTGCTCAAACGGATAAGTGGGCTGTCAATCAAAATGCGTTGGCAGAATTGACCGGATGCAATCGCCCTGCCATTAAGCAATTTCTCAAACAGTACGGTGCTGAAATTGAGGCCCATCATCAACACCACGGGCTGATGCCGCGTCATAACTATTCTCACGGCAAGCTAGGTGTCAAAATCACCGATGTGATTCACTGGTAAGGGAGTGCTCGGTAGCAGCATCATGCAAGGATGCTGAGTGCTACTGGGCACGTGCCCAAAGTGGTTCCATTTCTTGAAGGGTTGAGATGGAATAGGGGTGATCACAGAATTCTTCTCTTTGAGTATTCCTGTCTTGAGTGAGTGAATGCCGTTGGTACGACTACTAACGGCATTTTTACGATCTGGAGCCTCGCAGGTTAAATGGCATACTTTGCCATTGTCGAGTTTGGGAGATTGTCCATTCAAGGGCTTTGTAGTTTGCGATCAGAACTGTTTAAGGGGACTGCTGACCCAAAATTTCACTTCAAATTTTTGCTACGGACTGGGGTAAAAGGTTTAAGACTGATCGCGCCATAAGGCTAAAAACAAGTATTGTTGGAACGCAAGTGCTGAAATTGCATAGTACCCTTAAGTAAAAGATAGGGGTTTTTCAGCGCAAGCATTTGGAACGAAAGCTCTACCACACTCATGCTCGTCTGGTTTTTGTTCTCACCTTGAAGGTGGTGTATTCATACGACCCATCTAGGAGAGCTCGACAATATGGACTTTAACCTGTACCCAGCGTTATCCGAGGCATTGGCGCAACGGCGTCAAAAGTTGAGCCTGTTACTGCCCGATCCTGTGCTTTTGTGGTCGGGTCGCCCTTCGCCTCGAAACTTCGCGGCCAATGTGTTTCCGTTTCGGGCAAGCAGTCATTTTCTCTATTTTGCAGGGTTGCCGCTTCAGGATGCTGTGATTCATCTGCATCAGGGCGAGATGACCCTGTTTATGGATGCGCCTACCCCCGAAGATCAGTTGTGGCATGGAGAGATGCCTACTCCTTCTCAGGTGGCTGAGGCAATCGGTGCATCGACGTTTTACCCGTTGGCTGAATTACGGCAGGTGGGTACTGCTGCAACCCTACCTGTCCAAGATCCAACGACGCGTGCCCAACAATCCTGGGTCTTGGGTCGTGCTGTCGAAGAGCCTTCTCTTTTGGATCAAGCGTTGGCTGAAGCGCTGGTTCAGTTGCGTTTGGTGCAGGATGATATGGCGATCGCCGCCATTCGCGAAGCGGCCCATGTCTCGGTTAAGGCCCATCTGGCAGGGATGGCCCAAACCTGCCATGCCCGTTCCGAGGCCCAAGTCCGAGCCGCCATTGAAGCAGAAATGATTGCGGCTAATATGACGCCTG
>DATNQK010000238.1:0-3974 GCA_036704065.1 Stenomitos sp. | reverse complement strand
CGGGAGCAGGCGGATTGTGTACGCCTAGCACGGGCATGAATCAATGGAGTGAAAGTCCCCTGTGGAAGAACCAGCGTCCAAATGAACCTGAAAGTTCCGAGTGACGATAACCACTAGCTTAAGGCAAGGGTACTCTCGCGAGGGAGTGTCTGGAGGAAGGTGGCGCTTGTCAAAGACATTAGCAACGCATACGGGAATGACAAATGAGTGATTAGACCAACAGGGAATGCTATCGGTCAAACAACTTTGGATGAAAGTTCAAGGATACATTTTTGCGCATCGTCATTAACCATCTGTTGCAGACCCGTATGGCGGTTGTATGAGAGGCGAAGGTTAAATACTCTTCTCAACCCGATTAGGCTTTACATTTTAGCTAAATTTATTTGCTAAAAGGTGAGATTATAAATTTGGAGTCTTCATTTAACTCATATTTGCTAGTATCAATAAAATTCTGCTTCGTATTAAATTTACTTTCATCTACTTTAAACTCTGGATTTATTTCTGGTAGCTCTCTTGTTCCAACTTGTATAGAATATAGAAGACTATCTATTTCTAAATATATTCTTGATAACATTATTTTGAGTGCTGTAGGGCTATTTTTACGAGTCTTAAGTAGATCTACACCAAAAGTACATCCCAATAGTCCTCCTGTTGGCTTACCTAGTTCATCTATGCCTAAAACACTATTCCAAGTAGCTGCGATTTGTTTAGCAAATTGACAAGATACAGTACTACTCTCAAGACCATATGATGTTCTATAGTTTCTAATCTGAGCACTCCATAAAGTGTCTGTTATATCCATAAGTTTGCTTATTTTAGAAGCTTTTTCTTTGAAGGATGAATACTTTATATCTGTTTCACTAGTCGCCTCGTCTATGGCTAAAACTAAGCTAGGTTTTAATTCAGAGTAAGTATTGTAAGAAATATTAGACTTAATGTTTGAGCTAATCGATCTTAAGGCATCGTAAAGTTTTTGAATATTTTTAGGAATAGCTTCTCCTGAAATACTTATAGCACTTGAGTTTGCATATTCTTTATCTTTATCTTTAGGTTGCAGAACAACCCAAATTTTTGAACTGTTATTGCTTATACTCTTAGTAAAGAGTAAGCAATTTTGTGTCTCACAGTTAATTTCAGATATTCCACTTAGATTAGTTCTAGATATGCTTGAATTTTTAAGAACTTTAAGTTTTGCCTTGATATCAAGACTTAAGTTTTCTAGTTGTGATGGACTGGGATTTCTAATTCCAGATATTGTGGCCGTTAGATAATCAATAATTTGCTGGCAATTTTTGTTTATAGGAGCGCACGGTACAATAATAACTTCTGCATCAGCTACTGGAATGACACCTCTATCATCTACAGTTGCAAAGATTGCTTTACTAGCATTAGAAGGTAACTGTACTAAGGCAATAAATGTAATTGCTAGAATATATTTGAGCATCGTCAATGCAAACACCAACACTGAACAGTACAAAATGGAAGGGAGCCGAAATAGATTAAAAAATGTGTGACCATGCGGGTAACCGAATGGCCTGCTGTTCACCGGACGGCGATAATATTTGCATCACAACCCACAAAGTCACAATTCGTTCCGATTGCAGCCGCTCGTTAGATAATATAAACCGTGTATAAATAGTACTATGTACGTCGCTTTCTTTCCCAAAATAACCTACAATTTTGCAAAGGATGTGGCTGAATTCTAAATAAAGCACCAGCAATTGCTAGAAGGGCAAAACTATTGACGGTGTTTGATGGAAGACTACCTTTAATAATTAGGTAAAATATTGAAACAAGACACATGGTTAAAATAATAGGAGACCACAGACATACACTCATCTTTTCAGGTGGCGTCGTTTTTTCTGTGTAAAAATAAATTGACCCTGCTGTACAAATTGTACCGAGCAAAGTTAACCAGGTAGAAATATATTGAGCATTTGAATCAAGCCAAGACCATCGTGAGCTATTCAAACCAGCCCATAGCTCATAAGCAATTAATCCTATTCCAAACCCACCAAGCACTATATTTAAAGATATGCGGTAAGCCCATGCAGCTACAAAAGAAATTTCAGAAGATTTAGATGATTCACTCATTGGCATGTAAAGATAAACAGCACAAATTCAAAAGCAATGAAAATTTTATCAAGTTCATATTCAAACTGAAACGTTATTCTTCATCTGTAGATGTGCGGTCTAACTATAATTTGCTGGATCTCGTCAGCCTATATCTCTAATCTGGCGATAAAGGCTGATATTCTGGAGCCTATACGTCTAAATTGACATATAGGCTGAATTTTGTCCAACTATTGTTCCCATTTGGAGAAATAAGCTAACAAGATCCGCCCATAACCCCCATACTCGACATATATGGAACTCATCTAACCATTTCTCTAACTTAGGAGGATAGATGGATTTCCGTTAGCCTATATCCCTGAATAGGAGATATAGAATGAATTTTCGGTATTCTTGTGAATATTTAAAATCCTTAATATTTTTTGTGTTTAATGTCGATACCTTTTCTTTTTTCATGTATGGCCTCTTAAAGCTGCCTTCGCTTTCTTTTTTCCTCGTTTTCTGGCAGAGGCTGAGGAACGATCGCCTGATGAACCACAATCCTGCGGATGATTTCATCAATATCCTTGCGCTTCTGCCGCTTGGCCCCTTCATACATCTGGGATGCCCTTATGATCGCTTGAATGTATTGCAGCCCTGCTGCGGGAGACTCATCCCATCTCCTACGCGCTTCATCTGACTGACTCACGAAACGAACCGCATCTTTGATGTCCCCCTTCTCGCTGGCTCTCAGGTACACCTCGCAGTCAAGCCTTTCATTGGAGATGAGTGGGTCACTCATGCGAACTTGGTTGGCAATAACCTGATACTGATAGCGATAGTATTGCCGCACCTCATTCTCCGCAGGAACCGCTCTCGCCTGGGCCTTGGTGTAGGCTAAAGCCCCCTGGTTCATAATCAAGTCATCGAGTCCTTTATCGCCTTCCCACTGCACGACCTTGCAGGTGCATCCCTTGGCTTGCAATAGCTCTACCCCACGCACTAGATCGCGCCAAACATTGCGCACAGTGTTGGGGTTGTTGTCTTTGTCATAGGCAAAGCGGAATTCTCTACCTGGGGTTGCAAAGGTTTCGAGTTGCTGTGCTGCTGTTGTGAAGACTGCGACATCTTCATTAAGCTGGCGTTCGGGTAAGCGATTGCCAAAACTGTCATTAGAGCGGTAGATGCCATTGACCCCTGATACGCCGATGGTGACTTCGCCTTGAGAGAGGCTGGCACAGGTCTTCTTAAAGCCCTCGGTAATGGTGATGGGCAGGTTGTACTGCTTGACGATATACCAGAACCCGCTGGCTTTCTCTACAGGAGTGGGCTTAATGCCATGTTTCTCATAGATGCGGTTCGCGAGGGTGCGCGGCACGATGGGCAGGTAGATGCGGCGTGACGTTTTTGCTGGGTGTTCATATTTGATCGGTACGGGCTGGCCCTTGCGCTCTGATTTCTCCGCATCCATGCGAGGGTTATCTGGTTTGAAGCATCCCCATGTACTCTCGAAAGGTTGTTGTCCGGCTTGGATAAAGGTCAGACTTTGAGCATCGATGCCAGCTTTACCCCACCAACCGCCTTCAGCAACCTGGGCATATTTCTCCATCTCCCGTGACATGGCTGCCGTCACAAACTGTCCTGAACCCATAGATGAAAGGCGATCGCTCAACAGACGTTCATAAACCTCCATGCCTGAGATGCTTTCGACATTCGCGGCGATGAGGTCAGGGTGAATGGCAGAGCGCTTGAATTCTTCCCAGTGATGAGGCTGGATATGGTTAGGTGGAGTGTCTGGGTATTGGGGTTGCCAGAACGGTTGAGGTTTCTGAGGCTTGGGAGTGGCGGATATTTCCAGTTTCTCCAGTTCCTCGGCAATGCGTTTGGCCCTGTCATCGATAGCGGCATTGGTCTGTACCAAT
>DATNQK010000237.1:0-4312 GCA_036704065.1 Stenomitos sp. | reverse complement strand
ACTCTAGGTTTAGCATGTCCCCAAGCGCTGCACTGCTGTCTCAAGAACTGCCTCGGCTAGACTACAGGGTTAGCCGCGATCGCTTCGATGAAAGTTGGCGAAAAACTCTTTCTACCCTTTTAGGTCTAGGACGTGCAGCAGGGGCCGATCTGGTTGAATTCTTTCTAGAACGCGTCAACTACATCAGCGCCTTGGCTGAAGACGATGCCATTACCAGCCTATCGCCTCGCTTATCGACTGGGGCTGGCGTACGCGTATTTGTGGGTCAAACCGACTGCTATGTCAGTACCAACGACCTGAGTTTTAATGGCCTCAAATCTGCCCTCGAAAAAGCCCTGTCTATTATGGGGCTATCCTTACCTGGCCCACGGGCATTTATCCCAGAAATTAACCTCGAACTGCTGCGAGACTATGCCACTGCTCGCGGCAAAGAGAGCTGGCTGGCTGGCTGTAGCACGATGTCAGAAATGAGCGAGGTGCTGCTCGCGGCCAATGCCAGCTTACTGAACACGGCACAGCATGTCCAGTCTCGTCGCGCCGTTTATTTTCGCGACTGGCAAGAAGTGCTGGTCGCCGCCAGTGATGGCGTGTTTGCACGCGATATTCGTTTAACGCAATCTGTCGGCTACAACCTCCTGTGCGAAGAAGCAGGCGATCGCGCCTCCATTGGCAAGCGGGTTGGGGCCACCTATGCACCGGATTTTCTGCGAACCTGGGACTTTGCTAAAGATGCCGCAGAAGTCTCGCACTCGGCAGCACAAATGCTCCACGCCGATTTCATCGAAGCAGGAACCTACCCTCTTGTGATGGCCAATGAATTCGGTGGGGTTATTTTCCATGAAGCCTGCGGCCACTTACTCGAAACCACCCAGATCGAGCGTAAAACCACACCTTTCGCCGACAAAAAAGGCCAGAAAATTGCCCATGAAAACCTCACCGCTTGGGATGAAGGCTTAACCGATCAGGCCTTTGGCACGATTGATATGGATGATGAGGGCATGCCAGCTCAGCGTACATTGCTGATTGAGAACGGCATCCTCAAAAACTTCATTAGCGATCGCGCCGGAGCCATGCGAACTGGCCATCCACGCACTGGCAGCGGACGACGTCAGGGCTATACCTATGCCGCAGCCAGCCGGATGCGCAATACCTATATTGCGTCTGGCTCCCATACAACAGAAGAAATTTTTGCCTCAATTGACAAAGGGCTGTACTGCAAAAAAATGGGAGGCGGGAGCGTCGGCCCCACTGGGCAGTTCAACTTTGCTGTCGATGAAGCCTATCTAATCGAGAACGGCAAAATTACCAAACCCCTGAAGGGTGCAACCTTAATTGGCGAAGCCAGCGAAATTATGGAAAAAATTTCCATGTGTTCGCAAGACCTCAGCTTAGCCGCTGGTTTTTGTGGCTCCGTGAGCGGCAGCATCTATGTAACAGTGGGACAACCGCACCTAAAAGTAGACTCTATTACCGTTGGGGGCCGATAAAGCACAGATCAGCACAGTCCCTCCTACAATGGCTGGCAAAGGGTCTGATCTTTGTAGAAGTTTGACGCTGCACTGAGCAAGAAGCATCCCCTCTTTGTGGGACGGCTTCTTCTCAGGCAAAACTTATCTGCAAGTTAGATCGTTATCATTCGCCACTCTACAATGTCGCCTACAACTGTAGTAGCACCATCAACATTTGGGTTCGCGATCCCGATGTATCGGCTGGTTTTGGAGCATGCAAGGGGTTAAAGGTCATCCATTGGAGAGGATTTTGCACCAATTAAGGGCTGCATTGGCGCAGCCAAGATCACTCCAACTGACCCTCACCCTTCGCATTGTTGTTATTCTCTCTGTGGGGCTGAGCGGGGTGACGCTATGGACCTGCTGGAAAACCCAAGACATCCTAGTCGCGAGTCATAAAAAGACCCTTCAAGAAACGGCACAACGCATTGAAGAGGACGTGACGTTGTACCGCGAAATGCTGACATTAGAAGCCAGTATTCGCAAAGCCTTACAAAATCGATCCGCAAACAATTTATGGATTGGCGTGAAACAGCCTGGCCAACCTCTATTGGTTGCAGAACCGCTAGAAGGACATAAGTCTCTGATGGATTCGCCATTGATTCGCGAATTTGCAGACCGCCTACCTTCTAACGCCCTTCCCGAAGCTTATCAACTGGAAGGTCATGATCTAGTCGCCTGTTCTGGACCACTTACCCTGGGTCGCACCCAGGTCGGCACGCTTTACCTGATTCATGACATTACCGAAGATCAATCCAAGTTTTATCAGCTAACCCGCAGCTTAGTGCTGGCGAACCTTACTGCATTGGTGCTCCTCATCGTGATTGTCGCCTATGAATTGCGTCGCCTGTTGCTGCCCCTCAACCGTGTGAGCCAAATGACCCAGGCCATTTCGATTGAGGATTTTGGCGACACACCCATTGCGATCGCCCATGGCCCCCGCGAAGTTCAAGAGTTGGTCAAAACCTTTAACATGCTGCTGCAACGCTTATCAGAAGCGTGGCAACAACAACGGGCAGCAGCAGAACAACAACGCCAATTTGTCAGCAATGTTTCCCACGAACTGCGGACGCCGCTCACCATTGTGCGGGGCTACATCGAAAGCACATTGCGTCGCTCCCAAAATTTAACCGACTCGCAACAAGAAGCACTTAATATTGCAGTTGCCGAAACAGACCATACCATCCGCGTTTTACAAGATCTACTAGATTTAGCCCGCGCCGATGATGGCTATATGCCCTATCACTCCGAACTGTTGGTTCTCAACGACATTATTAGTGATGTGGTAAAAGTCGTCGGACAATTCAGCAACCGCGAACTATACGTTGACGCACCCGATTTAATTTCCGTCTATGCCGATGCCCATCGGCTGAAGCAAATTCTGGTCAATCTCTTAGAAAACGCCATCAAATACTCCACTCCCGATACACCCGTTCAAATCCACATCGAACACCAGAAACAAACTGCACATATTCACATCCGCGATCATGGGCCTGGAATTCCCCTCAAACATCAAGCGCGGATTTTTGAGCGGTTTTACCGCGTAGATGAAGCGCGAAATCGCAGTAGCGGCGGCACCGGGTTGGGATTGGCTCTGGTCAAAACCTTTATCGAAGGGATGGGTGGTACCGTTTCTGTACAATCTCGTCCCGACGAAGGAAGTACCTTTACCCTCACGTTGCCCACTACTTCCAGCACCAGCAAAGCGCTCTCTTAAAGTCCATTAGGTTTCCCCTAGACTGTCCGGACTAAACAAATCCACATAAAAGTTTACACAAATCAACCTTGTAACAGGGTTTTGTCTCCAGTTCAAACACATTTTTCTGCTGCTGCGCCATAATGTCTGAAAACCCTAGCCTGCTTGCGGCCAAAATCTGTCAGAAAGGCTACAATCGAGTACGTCAAGGGTGGAGGTGGTCATCAACCTTGCTCTATGACTATTTTTTAAGCAGAGGATGAACGTTCTCTAAACCGATTAGATCGTTGAGAGTAGTTTTACCTCTCCCAATCTCGTCTGTAATGCAATTCGCTTTCCAGTAATATTCCGTTAACCTAACTTTTGTTCATGAAAACTTCTCCTTGTTGTTTACTAGGGAGCATGAGGAATTCGGCATGACCCAAGCCAACAATTTACTAGAGTCCATTAAGGCACCTGATAGCGAACTAGAAACCTTGTTATTAGGCGAAGCTCTTGAAGAAGATGCCGACGAGGAAGACTTTCAGCCTGACGATGCGGATGCTGAAGAGGATGAAAAGTCTGATAAGGTCAAAAGTGCACGGCGTCGAGGTCAAGCCAAGAAGAAGCACTACACAGAGGATTCTATCCGGCTCTACCTCCAGGAAATCGGTCGAATTCGCCTTCTACGTGCTGACGAAGAAATTGAATTGGCTCGGAAAATTGCAGACTTACTTGCCCTAGAACGCATCCGAGACGATCTGTTTGAGAAGTTAGACCGCGAACCTAGCGATGCAGAATGGGGCGAAGCGGTCGGTATGACACTTCATCCTTTCCGCCATCGGCTGCATGTAGGCCGTCGGGCGAAGGATAAGATGGTGCAATCTAACCTCCGTTTGGTGGTTTCGATTGCCAAAAAATATATGAACCGGGGACTGTCGTTCCAGGATTTAATTCAAGAAGGTAGCTTAGGCCTGATTCGTGCCGCTGAGAAGTTCGACCACGAGAAAGGCTACAAGTTTTCAACCTATGCAACCTGGTGGATTCGCCAAGCCATTACACGGGCGATCGCCGATCAATCGCGAACCATTCGTCTGCCGGTTCACCTCTACGAAACCATTTCGCGTAT
>DATNQK010000236.1:0-1615 GCA_036704065.1 Stenomitos sp. | reverse complement strand
TAACCCAGACGAACCTGGAAAACTCAAGGTTTACGATGGGCGCACCGGCGAACCCTTCGATCAACCCGTCACTGTAGGCAAAGCCTATATGTTGAAACTGGTTCACTTGGTCGACGATAAGATTCACGCCCGTTCGACAGGTCCTTACTCGCTGGTGACTCAACAGCCCCTGGGTGGTAAAGCACAACAAGGTGGTCAGCGCTTTGGAGAAATGGAAGTGTGGGCGCTTGAAGCGTTTGGCGCAGCCTACACCCTCCAAGAACTGCTCACGGTTAAATCCGACGATATGCAAGGGCGCAACGAAGCCTTAAATGCGATCGTCAAAGGGCAAGCGATTCCCCGACCAGGCACGCCTGAATCCTTCAAGGTATTGATGCGAGAACTGCAATCCCTCTGTTTGGATATTGCTGTGCATAAGATCGAACCTGACGATGAAGGCAGTAGCCGGGATGTAGAAGTCGACTTAATGGCAGACGTCAGTCAACGCCGTACGCCATCTCGACCGACCTATGAGTCGTTATCTCGAATCGATCTAGACGAGGGCGAATAGTTTCTTGAAGCTGCACTGTTTATAACCCGCCAATTGGAGAGGTGGATGTCCTGCACTAGGGCATCCATCCCTTCTTGAGAATAGATGCCGCAATTTGCCACCGATTATTTTTGAGCTGAACAAAAGGAAACGCTAAGCAATGCCAAAGCTAGAGCAGCGATTTGACTACGTCAAGATTGGTCTGGCATCTCCAGAACGAATTCGTCAGTGGGGGGAACGAACCCTCCCCAATGGACAAGTTGTTGGGGAAGTCACCAAGCCGGAAACTATCAACTACCGAACGCTCAAGCCAGAAATGGATGGCTTGTTTTGCGAGCGGATTTTTGGTCCTGCAAAAGACTGGGAATGCCACTGCGGGAAGTACAAGCGAGTTCGACACCGAGGCATCGTGTGCGAACGCTGCGGCGTTGAAGTCACCGAATCCCGTGTGCGCCGCCATCGCATGGGCTATATCAAGTTAGCGGCGCCTGTAACCCATGTGTGGTACCTCAAAGGCATCCCTAGCTACATGGCAACGCTATTGGACATGCCGCTGCGCGATGTTGAACAAATTGTCTATTTCAACGCTTATGTTGTCTTAGATCCTGGCAACGCAGACAACCTGGTCTATAAGCAATTGCTCTCCGAAGACCAGTGGATGGAGATTGAAGATCAAATCTACAGCGAAGATTCTCAACTGAGTGGAATTGAAGTTGGGATTGGGGCAGAAGCAGTACAGCGCCTGCTGCAAGATATCAACCTAGAAACGGAGGCAGAACGCCTACGCGAAGAAATTGCCACCTCTAAAGGTCAAAAGCGCGCCAAGCTCATCAAGCGATTGCGCGTTGTCGACAACTTTGTGGGTACAGGCTCTCAGCCGGATTGGATGGTGTTATCGGTCATTCCGGTGATTCCACCTGACCTACGGCCAATGGTCCAGCTCGATGGGGGTCGGTTTGCAACGTCTGACTTGAACGACCTGTACCGACGGGTCATTAACCGCAACAACCGTCTGGCTCGGCTTCAAGAAATCCTGGCTCCTGAAATTATTGTGCGCAACGAGAAGCGCATGCTTCAGGAAGCGGT
>DATNQK010000235.1:0-11970 GCA_036704065.1 Stenomitos sp. | reverse complement strand
AAGCCACTCAAAACAAACTCCCGATTCTAGCGCGGGTCATTGTTGCCTACGAAGATCGGATTGCGATGGCACCGACCTTGAATGAGGCATTACAGTCGCTTTTCAACGTCAACGCCGAATCGAAGCAGCCTGCTGCTGCATCATCTAGAAAGAAGAGTGCAAGCTAAAGCGATCCAATTTGCTGTATTGCATACTTTCTTGCATCCCCTCCCAGGATAGGATTGCTGCTTGAAGAAGCTGCTCATTTGAATTACAGCGGTTTTCAGCCGCATAGGAAACAACTGTTTGAATATCAGCATTCAAACAGTTTCAAAATGATATTAATCAAAAGTCTGTGTTCCTTATATCCCTGCAAACTGCTGTTTCTACGACTTCCCTCTGTAGACCCTACTGAGACCTGGGAATTAGGTCTCAAATGCATCAGCTCTTGATTTGGCTTAAAATTCACCATTTATGCCATAAAAACGCTGATATATTGACTAAATTTGTATCTCTGAAATTTTTGAAGATTATCTGGGTAATTTTATCGTTGTAGGCAATGATAAAGTCTCAAGTTACTATTTCTTGACCAAAACTGAACTTTTCGGCTATTTTGCACACTTCAATCATTTATGCCGTTGTAACCTACAGAATTCAAGCACTTAATAGAATTTTATCTATGCCAGACCTTGAAAAAAATAAATGATAACTCGGGTAAGGTCGATCATTTAAGGGGCACTCTAGGTTGGGTTAAGGATATAGATAATTCCTTAATTTTTTCTGGCTAAAAAATATATTTGTGTTCCCCATCATGAAAAAAATATCGCTTGTAAAGCCTGCATTAAAGGCTAGCTTTGTGCTGAGTTCTGCAATCCTTTGTCTGCTTGCACAACCCAAAGCTTCAATGGCCGAAAGCTTTAGATTGGTGTGGTCTACTAACTTCGATGCTCCCTTAAACTCATGGGAATGGAATATCTATAACAATGCACCGTTTGGGAGCAGCAAAAATACTTGCTTTATGGGTTCTAATACCTTTACTGGTAACGGTTTTCTCCATTTGATGGTAACACAGAATAAATATAACGGTTGTTCTGGAAGACCCTATGCTTCAGGTGCTCTAGATACCTATACTCATCGCCCTAATTTAACCTATGGTCGTTGGGAAGTACGAGCTAAGATGCCTGCGGGATATGGTGCGACAGGGTATATTGGGTTATTTCCTGTGAATGGAAGCTGGCCCCCTGAAATTGACTTTGCTGAGTACGTTGGTAAGGACAAAGACAAGTTATTCATTACGCAGCACTATGGCACTGCATCAAGCCATCAAACCGATGGTGTAGCGATTACGCGTACTTTGAGTTCGGCTGCTGGGGCCAAGTCTGCATCAAAGTTCCAGGTATCAAAACAATGTAAAGGTAGTGCTAAATCACACAGCTATAAGAAGTTAGTTGTTAAGAAAGGGAAGTATGCTTCTGCGGCTCCTATGGATACTTGTAATATTCCCAGTCAACCGCTTGTGACCAGTGGTTCAAAAAAGACGTCTTCCACTCCTACTTCTGCTCTCGCGGCTCTTGAATCTTCTTCTTACTGGACAAATAGCTTCCATACCTACACCCTAGAGTGGGTGCCAGGACAGTTACGCTATTACATTGATGGAACATTGCAATTGACCCAGCCCCAGCGGTTTACAGCGACCCCAAATATGATGAAGCTGGCGATTGGAACTGGAACAGGCGATTGTGGTGCCTATAGCTGGGTGGGTTGTCCTGAGGAAGCGGCTTCTAAGGGCTTGCCGTGGCCTCTACCGACGCGAATGCGGGTAGACTCCATCAAGATGTATGAATATGTGCCTTAATAATGCCTGCTGTCTTAACCCATTGAAGAGAGGGCAGAGTTGACGGATACTGAAGGGGTGATGGCCTAGTGTTGAGCTTGGGCGATCGCCCTCTTATTTCTTTTTTCTGCCTGTGACAGACTCTAACGCCGATATTCTTGAACTGCAAGCTGAACTAGAAGCATTGCGCCACGACAATGATGTGCTGCTTGGTTTAATGACGGGCGGATATGCTTATTTTATTCGCCAATTTATGGTGGGTCATCAGCAACCGGAGGGGTTAACACCACAGGAATGTGAGCGTACAATTCTGGATGCCCTGAAGCGTGTGTTGGCGACCCAAAAGCGGTTTGAGTGCGAATATTTACCTGAGATTGCGGCGGTGCTTGCTAAGATGTCGCAGACGGTTCCGTTAGATCCTTACCTGCAAAAGGTTGCAGAACTTGAGTAGGCGATCGCATTGTATCGAGCGATAGCTATGATCGCTTGTTGTCGTAGTCTTACAAAATCAAACTGCGTGACCCATTGAGTGAAGGGAAGTTGAGGAATTGTCTTGGACTTTGAGAACATCCCGACTCATTGATAGCATGGTGCATATCATAGACATCTCCTGGTTAAGAAATTAGAGCAAACGGAAGAATGGTAAGCTGCCTGAACCTGCTAGTGTGGCTTAGGAATTGATTTGTGAACTGGGAGTCGCTATAGCCGAATTGCAGGCAATCTTGCAAGAATTGAATGAGGACATCAGTTTGTAGGGATAAAGGGTGAACTATGCACAGCATTACACTAAAATCTCGCGTTGACAGTGATGGTCTTTTGAAGATTCATATACCTGATATGAAAGATACTGATATTGAAGTTGTCATTGTGTATCAAACTAGCCTGCCCCAAGAGTCTGAAGCAGCCCCTAGTTCACAATTTTATGGCTGCATCCAGGATGACTCATTTTTTAGACACCCTCAACCTAAAGCATCTGAACGTGAATTCCTGGAATGAACTATCTTCTTGATACCAACGTCTGCATCATATATTTAAAGGGCAGGAACGTAACTTTAAGGCACAGACTTGAGTCAATTCCGAATCAAGAGATTGCTATATGTTCAATTGTCAAGGCAGAACTTTGCTTTGGTGCCATGAAAAGTGTCAACCCAGAACGTAATTTTGCGCTACAGCAGGCATTCTTGGCACAATTTGTCTCACTGCCGTTTGACGATCTTGCGGCAACAACCTTCGGGATGATCCGCTCACAGTTAGAAATTCAAGGGACACCCATTGGAGCGTATGATTTACAAATTGCTGCGATCGCTCTAGCCAATAATTTAACCCTGGTTACTCACAACACGGGGGAGTTTGGACGGGTGGATGGATTGCAGGTTGAGGATTGGGAGGTTGCAGTGTGAGTGCAGAAACTCTGGAAGGATGAAATACACTCTCACAATGGCGATGAAAGGCTCACCAAATTCATTTAAAGAAGTGTAGTTAGTGTGAATGCTTAAGGTGAATCACACTGTTCTGAAATAGTGATTGTCTTCTTTATCCAAGAGGAGGTGCAATGTTTTAAAGCCGTACCTTTGGGCAAGGTGCGCTGTTGAGTTGCGCTGTAGGGCATTGATCCGCTAAACAGGGTTGCGTGTAGGCAGCTTCTGTTTCTAGCGGGGGTGGCACTTGGCCAAACACCATCTCGCAGCTGAAATCCTCAAAATTGGGCGTCATGGTCAGTGGGATGCCAAAATCTTCGGTAAAGAAGGTTTGAGTGGGGAGCTTACACATGTTGATACACATGCCTACACAGCCGCTTTCTTCTAAATACCGACATTTTTCAATATGCACACCACTACGCTGGATTCGCGGTTTGCCCTGATCATCCATGACTTCCGCTTCAACCACTGAACAAGGCCCAACGAGCCATTCAAACAGAAGCGTGGCAAACCATGCGTTTAACTCGCAGATCAATTGGGTGGGGGCTGTATAGGTGCGGATCAGCTTTAAGACGGGTGCGGGAATGAGGGACTTTAAAACAACGGCTACGACTTCTTGCTGTTGTGCTGCCGTCCGCCCTTGCATAATTTTTTGCGAGAGGTCGACAAAACCGTCATATCCCGGCTGTTGTGTGCCTTCGCCCACGGCGATCGCCATCTTGCGCGAGAACAGACGGATAAATAAACGGTCGAACCAGTTGTCGTGGTATTCCGTTTTCACAACCCTCTCCAGACAGTACAGTATCGCGATACGCCTCACTGGACGCTACAGTGGAGGCCCCCAATCGGTGCGATCGCGCTTAGGCCATCTTAGCGCTAATCCTTGAAGGGGCTATGCTTCGGATTGTGTCTACCAACGAAAACGATCGAGGGTTTGGGACTCCTCGACCTCAGAGATTTCACTATTGAACATGTGTCTTAAGACAGACCATTACTCGCAAAGGCATCATTTACCACAAAGCCGGGAGTCCGTCGTGTGTAGTCGGTTGCTTCGCCCGTGACGGATTGTGCGATCGCCTCAAAAGACTCGGAGCGCCAGTTGCGCTCATGGATAGGCTTCGACTGCTCGCCGCGAAAATAAGCTTGTGTCCCTAAAACAGCAGCGGCAACCCAACCCACAAGGATAACGGCAATGAGTAGTGTCATGGTATAACCTCGGTTCTAAATTCTTAAAGCACTGAGTAAAAAAATATTGAATTAAACAAGATTGCAACCGCTCAGTTCAGGCGTTGTTCTCTACGCCAAAAGGCCGAGCTGTTTCCCGTGATCGCGAGCCAAACGAATCAGATTTTGACGGTAAGCACTTTCAACTCCCATGCGATTGCAAACGGCAGTGATCACTTGGGCATGGAGGGCGATGAGTTTGCCGCGAGTTTGGTTAAACGACTTGCTACCAAACCAAGTGCGCAATAGAACAACGATGGGTGCAAACATGATCTCTCTTTTCCTCAACTTTTTGCTCGGTGGTTGCGACGCTTCAATAGAGAGTTAGCTGACGACAAAGGCGAGGCCAATTAAACCGGATACAAAACTAAGGGCCAATACGCCTTGAATCCAATAGCGCTTTTGCTGTTCAACGGAGGGCTGCTCTGCAAAGTAAACCTTGGGTTCGGCGGCAAAGTTGTTTAAGATTCCGTGCTCGTCTTGGGTGGTGTACATGGCAACTTCTCTCTAGGTTTGATGGACTTTGTAAACTTTCATGTACCTAATGTAACGTTTGTGTAAATTTTTGTCAAACAAGATTGACAAAATATTTTTATTCATGCTTAAAGCTCTGAGAAAGAGACGCGTATAGTTGAATCAATACTGATCCGCAGGGTCTGTTGGAATCGAGCGTTGTCCCTAGAGGGGTACAAGAATGACCGATACCGAAAAACCACGCTCTCGCTTGAATCGCTCCCTAACGCTTTCCTCAGAAGATCGAGAGCGAATGCGATCGCGGTTATTGCAGATGCCCTTGAGTGCGGCGGCCTGGACTGCGTTAACGGGTACCTTGCAGGGGGATTGTTTCCAAATTGCGCCGTGCCTGCCTCAGGGTTGTGTCGATTTGCTGATCCTCGATCCGCCCTACAACCTCACCAAAACCTTTCATGGCACGCGTTTCAATCGCCGTTCCATCGAAGACTACACCCAATGGCTGGAGAGTGCCTTGGCCTTGTTCAAGCCATTGCTGAAGCAGACGGCGACCCTTTACATTTGTGGCGATTGGTTTTCCTCGGTTTCCATCTTTACAGCGGCATCGGCCCACTTTAAGGTGCGTAATCGCATCACCTGGGAACGGGAAAAAGGCCGTGGTGCCTTATCTAACTGGAAAAATGCCAGCGAAGATATTTGGTTTTGCACTGTTTCCGATGTCTATACCTTTAATACAGAAGCCGTGAAACAACGACGGCGCGTACTGGCCCCCTATCGTGACGCCCAAGGGCAGCCCAAGGACTGGCAAGCCAATGATCGCGGCAGCTTCCGAGATACGTTTCCGTCTAACCTATGGACAGACATCACTATTCCCTTTTGGTCGATGCCAGAAAATACCATCCACCCAACCCAGAAGAGTGAGAAGTTATTGGCCAAGCTGGTGTTAGCGAGTTCTCAGCCTGACGACTTAGTCTTTGATCCATTTTTGGGCAGTGGTACGACATCGGTGGTCGCAGCAAAACTGGGACGTCGCTATTTAGGCATTGAGCAAGCAGAAGACTATTGCCTCTATGCAGAGCGTCGCTTAGAGCAAGCGCAGCTTGATCCGCGTATTCAAGGCTGGGTAGACGGTGTGTTTTGGGAACGCAATACGTTTGCGCAACAGCACGATCCTAAAATGCCAGAATGAAGCAAGGTTGAGGTATCCCAAGATGAGCACAAACACAGGTGATGCAATGAAAGTGGGCCTCTCGGAAGGACAATTGCGACGGGTGCATCATATTGCCTTGAATGTGAAGGATATGGGAGCTTCGCGGTACTTCTATGGCCATATCCTGGGGTTGCGAGAGTTAACGGCAGTGGATCTCCCAGAATTGCGATCGCTCTTTGAGTCGGGCAAACTGGTGAATTTTTCCCTGCCCGATGGAACGATTCTTGATCTATTTAACGAACCTGATCTCGTGCCCCCTCACCCCGATCCACAGCAGCAGTTTACGCGGGCGAATCATCTCGCGTTTGATATTGCACCGGAAAGCTTTGACCAAGCCGTTGAGATCCTGCGCCTACATCAAGTCCCCATTGATCATGGCCCAGTTGTGCGTCCTACTGGGCGAGGCGTTTATTTTTACGATCCTGATGGATTTTTAGTAGAAATTCGCTGTAATCCTGCATGATTTCTGAATCACTTGCTGATACATAACAGAAAAGCGTTGGATCTGAAATATGCGAGTACAGAAACCATTGGTGATATAAACTTTCCAAAATTTCAATGATGATGATCACCAATAAAACTGCTTTAAATCACTTCTATGGCAGTGGTATTTCCTTAAATTTATTTATACAAGCACAAAAAGCTTTTACCGTTGTGACAGCAATAACTGCCTAGAATGAGGAGCCTATATTTGTGCAAATTGTTATTAAAGATACAAATCTTTAGCAGAAGACCAAACTCCTGATATTTTCCATAGGTACAGTCTGTAAACAAGACATCTGTTAAGCAAATACCTGAGTTTTTCCTTATAGTCAGCCCTTACAGCTCTGCATACAATACCGATAGCATCGCTCTCTAGGCTTGATTGACGAATAAAGCTTTTGGCTGAGCGGTGGGATAGTCGCTGGAAGTATCGAATCTGCTCTGACAGGTTTTCATAATCTTGCAGATCGATGGTTTGCGGATGTAGAACTTTAATCTTGTGATGTATTTGTAAATCGTTCTGTAGGAAATATTGTATCCGCTGGTATTAATTCTTCCCATTTTGAGGGAGATTTCCCAACGTAGCAATACTTCCAAAAAAGATTATTCATATTTTTCAAAATATTGCGGGGGTATTCTATGCTGATTGATCCAGTGCCCATTGCCAATGGATTAGGATTTCTTGCCTTGGTGGGCTATATCCTCACGCTCTTACCCACCAACATGAGGATTGTATTTCCTCAGAGTAAACAAACACCGATGCCAAAATGGTTGCTTAAGCATCGACGCATGATTGGAGTTGCTTCATTCTTACTTGCTCTATGGCATGGTTACTTGCTTGTGCAAAAAAGAGACCTCGATTTTTTGAATCCTTCCACTTTTATTGTTTATGTCCAAGGCATTTCAACCTTTACGATTTTTACGCTGCTTGCCTTGACCTCTAATGACTGGAGTGTGAAAAGACTCAAGAAGAATTGGAAGCGATTGCACAATTTGACTTACATCGCCATGTTTCTGTTGACTTGGCACATTTGGGACAAGATGGCCGATCACTGGAGCTATGCCACTCCACTGGCGCTAGTAACCATTGCGGCGGTGAATGTGTTGTACCTCTGGCGGCGCTGGATTGAGCATCGACCCAAGCAGCCATTGCCCAATGATCAGATGCGAATCCCTCCGCGAGAGAAGGTTACAGCCTAATCAGTGGTGTAGCAAGTAAGTTGCGATGAACGGACAACGAGACAGTGTTGTCTGGAGCAGTAGGACTTGGATATGGCGAATACTCAATGGTCTGGGAAGATTGCCGCTGGATTAGGGATGGCGCTGATGACCTTGGCGCTAGGAAGTACGGGGTGTTCCACTCAATTCTCGATAACATCCAGCAGTGGGAATGCAGCACAGTTACCTCCTTTGATGCAGCCCTTACGAACGTGGCAAAGCGGCGGTGGATGGATTTATGCGATCGCCATGAGTCCCGATGCTCGTTATCTCGTGAGTGGTAGCTACGACAAGCAAATCAAAGTTTGGTCATTAGGTACAGGACAGTTGCTCCATACCCTCAAAGGACATGGCGATGCAGTGGTGAGCTTAGCCATTGATCCACAAAGCCGAATTTTGGCCAGTGGTAGTTGGGATAACTGCATTTATCTGTGGGATCTCAGCACTGGCAAACAACTGCGGATGTTGGAGGGACATACCGACGATGTAGAGGCGATCGCCATCAGTGCCGACGGTTCCATGTTGGTGAGTGGCAGCGCCGATAAAACGATTCGCATTTGGTCTGTACCAACAGGGAAAGAACTGCATCGCTTTAAAACCAAGGATGCGACTAAAACCGTTGCCTTTAGTCCAGATCGCCAAACCATTACCAGTGGAACGGAGAGTGGTGCCCTTGAAATTTGGCGGATTCGTGATGGTGCCTTGCTGGCAACGTTTGCAGCTCATACCCAAGCCATTCGCTCCCTCGCTTTTAGCCCAAATGGTGCAACCTTAGCCAGTGCGAGTGCAGATGGCACAGTCAAACTGTGGAACTGGCAAACCCATCTTTGGCAACGCACCTTAACCGGAAGTGGGGCAACGGTCTGGTCCGTGACCTTTAGCCCAGATGGCAAAACCTTGGCCAGTAGCAACTACGACAAAACCGTAAGGCTATGGGCTGCCGCCACAGGCAAACCGTTACAGACCCTTGGGGGCCATGACGCAAGTGTTCGCTCCGTTGCCTTTAGCCCCAATGGTGATCTCATCGCCAGTGGGAGTACAGATTCCACCATTCGGTTCTGGGCAGTGCCTCGGCCCTAGGGCGATCGCTTCCCTTGCGAATGTTCCAGTCCGCGATAGCAGAAAGGATGTTTCATTTATGGGCCTTAACAGTGCTTTCTATTGCCATCACAGCGCCGCATTGCGGATGCAAGGCAATGCAGATGGGCCAAGGAGCCCGCCTTCAGGTTTGTACCCATAAACGACTCTCCTAAAACTCAACCGAGCAAACTTCTAAAACCTATTTCTAAAAACCGAGGAAACTATGACAATTCTCAAAATTAACGATTTAGCCCTGCAATTAGTAGCCAACGACTTTAGTAAAGCAGCCCCCAACTCACCTACGAATGGTGGGCCAACCAAAACCTCTCGTGCGTTAGCCATTATTCACCTGGCTGCTCACGATGCTTACGCAAAAGTAACGGGTCAATTAATGGCACGCCTTCCAGGTTTGCCTGAGAAGCCCGACACGGTTGGCATGGACGATTTATCAGGAACAATTGCCTTAATTGGGGCTGGCTTGCGTGCAGCGGTACAACTCTATCCCGATCAAGCAGACTTTATTGCAGCCGAAGCCACCAAAATTCTGGAAAAAGGTGGTGACCCTAAATCATTGCGCTATGGCGAAGCAATTGCCGATGCCTGGATCAACGCTCGGAAAATGGATGGGTCGGAGATGCCGCAAGAAGATGCATTCTACGATCCAGCACCCGGTAGACACCGTCCCGACCCTAGCCGTCCTGGCCAAAAGGCATTAGGCCGCTCCTGGGGTCTGGTAACGCCCTTTGCCCTCGACAAAGACATTGCGATCGCAGCTCCGTTGAAACCACCGTGCCCGTTAACGAGCCCTGAATATGCACGGTCTTTTAACCAAGTGATTGAATGCGGTAAAGAAACCATTGTCACAGGCGATCCAGATTTGCGCAAAAAGGCACAGATCGGTATCTTCTGGGGATATGACGGTGCCAATAAACTGGGTACCCCGCCTCGTTTGTACAATCAAGTTGTGCGCTGTATTAGCGAGTTCAAGACCCTACCGCACTGGAAGCAAATCAAACTCCTGACCGCAATTAATGTGGCAATGGCGGATGCCGGTATTGCTGCTTGGTACTGGAAGTATGAGTACGATTTCTGGCGGCCAGTCGTAGCCATTCGCGAGGCAGAAAAAGGTTTTGGCCCCACGGGCTTAGGCGATGGCAATACCTTGCGCAAAGAAGGAGATCCATTCTGGCTACCCTTGGGTGCTCCTAGTAGCAACCCTGTGCCTCCTACGACGTTTAGAACGCTGGCTGCCCTTGATAACTCTACGCCGCCCTTCCCAGCCTATCCTTCAGGACACGCTACTTTTGGAACGGCTTGCTTTGAAGTGGCAGCTTACATGCTGGGTAAGAGTACAGAAGAAGTCTGTGTGACGTTTGTCTCTGATGAGTTCAATGGCATCACCACCGATAATACGGGTGCGACCCGTCCCAAGTGGGAACAAACGTTTTCGCTGCACGAGGCCATCGAGCAAAATAAAATCAGCCGTGTCTATTTAGGGGTGCATTGGGATTTTGATGCCAGTGGCGGCGATATGCTTGGTAAAGCAGTAGCGCAAAAAGTGGTCGAGGTCTTTGGCTAAAAACCTTTCAGTGAATGGTTAGCGGCCTTAATGAAACCTGGGAAGAAGTTGAACCTCCTTCCCAGGTTTAACGTGTTTAGCCAATGAGTTCGAGCGATCGCGCTGCTAAGGCTTCTCCTGTAATGCCATTAAAGGCCATCAGTTCACCAGCGCTGGCTGTGGTTTCGCCGCGTTTCCACGCAAACACATCACGTCGTGCTGTACTGCGCAACATGACTGGCTCTAGAATGCCGCTGGCTCCGCCTGTGACGCCAATTAAGGCATCACCGCCAAAAATCGCGTCAAAGCGAGCATCGCTGAGGAAGTTGCCATCCGGCTCAGCACAGATCTCCCAAGCAACATCGCTCGCCCGATAGAGACGACGCGGATTAATCACGGAAACAATTCGCACCCCAACGCCTTGCTGACTCAGCCGTTCTGCTGCATCGAATACAGGCAGCAAGGTCATATCGCCTACAACGGCAAACACGACGGTTTTGCCATTGCCTGATGTCTCTTGTAAGACCAGAGCGCCTTCTTCTAGCCCTTGCCGTGCTTGGGCAAAGGTGGTGCGAATGGGCAGTGGTGACTTGCTTGCTGTAATCACAATGCCTTTATTGAAGGTAGAAAGTCCCCATTCGTAGGCCACCTGAATCACATTGGCATCGCATGGGAAGATGGGAAACACATTGCCATTGCGCATCATGGCGGCAAAGTACGCTTCGATTTCAGGACGTTGATGAGTCCAACCGTTGCGGCCCTGCTCCAATGCGCCAGCGGTGAACAAGGTCAGCGTGGAAGGTGTGGGACGGCGCAGTTCGGCCATGGCTTGAATCACGGTTTGCCAAATGGGTAGGCCATTGATGGCAAACGATTCATAAGAGCACCAGAGGCTACGGCTACCCATCAAGGCCAACCCAGCGGCGAGACCTGCACAGGCATCTTCGTTGAGCGGTTCGTAAACTTGGCCCTTGGGTGTTTGATAGTACAGCGGATCGTCGGTGGGGTGGATGATTTTCAGGGCTTGGTTGATGTTGCCAATCCCCGAGGCTTCATTACCATCGGCGTTCGTGACGAGGTAGCGCCGATCCATGCGTCCCACTTGCGCCACGAGTGCGCCCATTGCGGTGGTGGCAACTTTAGGATCGCCCCCTACTGGATACTCTTCTAGTGCTAAACCTTGCAGTGCTGCTAACGGCAAGACGGATTCGGTGACGACGACTTCTGCCGCAGGGCCACCGCCTGCACGGCTCAGGTTGGTACGCACCAGATCCCAACTTGCAGGAGAAAGTGATCGCTCTTGGAGTGTGGCCACAATATCAGGGTTGTCTAAGGTGTGATGGGCATACAAGTTATGGGATTTGGCACCCCGTGCATGCACCCCTGCCCCTTTCAGTTGCTTCAGAATTAAAACCGTCAGTTTGCCGCCCAACGCCAACCGTGCAGCCTGATCCGCACCAATCAGCACCGCTTCCATAAAGGCCATGCGCTTCTT
>DATNQK010000234.1:0-3563 GCA_036704065.1 Stenomitos sp. | reverse complement strand
TGCTTTGCAGTTGTCCAGCCACTGTCCCAATACATCTAGATCCCTCACATTACCCAAGCGCCGGGAAATATGAGCCACATCCCGCTCTAGCTGAGGTGAGAGATCTACAAAAGGTGCAAAGACCGTTAATGCGGTTCTGAGCCGTCGCATGCCAACCCGCATTTGGTGCAGCGGTTCTGGATCTTCATCCGCTCGCACTTCATCTTCGTGCTTAATCGACTTGTGAAAATGTTTTTGAATTGAAGCTAAGGCAAACTCATGCACTGTGAGCCGCCCATTGGAGGGCTGAGAAATCGCTTCGGAAACCATGGCAATGCTCCCACGCTTAAAGACATCACACACGTGCTATGCCCATGCAAATAATCTAACAAAAACAAGCGTGGGAAGAATTATACCTTTGAGCGTTGTAAAGCAAATACTAAGCTAAGTTTTTTATCCTCGACAAATCTATCTTTAGTGCTGTCTAGCGTTAAGAATTAACTCCAAGAACGACCATTTCTTCGCTTCTTAATCAAACAGCCCTCTGCCTTCGTTAGAAAATGTACCTACTTTACTCAAGTATTGAGAAGGAACAATTGAAACCATTTTGCGGTATTTTTTATCGCTAAATGCTTTATCGATATGGCTTGGAAGGTCGCGTACGATTGTAATACACTGATTCATAAATGCATTTGTCCATTCTCGAACAAATAAATGTTGTAGCGGCGTGACTGAACTATCCAGTGGGCCATTGAACTCAATTGCTGAAGATGACTTAATTTGAAAATGGTTCAGCCATTCATGTTTAGGACGTGTGATTTGCCAAAAATTGGATGTAATCTTAGGGCCTAAATAAGAACAAACGATTTTGCTCATCTCATTGAGGATATATACCAACTCTTCTACAGAGTCAGGAATTTCTTCAAGACTTTGTTGTTCAACGATGGGCGCAGGAGGCTCTCGATAAGTGGGAAGGCTCGGTTCTTCAGAACTAACAACCTTCCTTGTTAACTTTTCAAAGGCTTTAACCGTATGATCAACATCCTCTTGCAGCAGATCTTTTAGGAGATTGCGACCTGCAGATCGGACGAGCATACTCGGTTGCCTCGTAATCGTTAAAAGGTTCATGTTGCCGCTCAGTTTATGAGCATAGGCAAAGTAGTCGTTAACCTTAAACTCTTGCGTGCTAGATAAACTGGGGTTCTTTAACGCTTCGGTACGGAAAACTCTGAGCAGTTCCAGCTTTTGTTCGGGACTAAAATTTTGTTCTTTGATGTAGAAATAAGGAATTACCCTACCTTGCATCAGAGCAACGCCGACCACTTCAGGGAACTTAAGGAAACTTTGCAAGATGTCTTGGCGCATATCTCTAACGGATGAATTTTTGTACCCTAGGATGTGCTTAAGCAATAGAGTGCAGGGGACTGTAACCCTAAGCCATACTCCACTGCAACGTTCTAAGCCTGACCTGCACTGGATACTGCCAACTGGATGCTTTGCGCTTTGAAATATACCCAAGTATGCCCCCAGAGAATAATCGAGGGAACAAACGGGTGGAAAGACTTCATAGACTGACAAACTTTATAGACCGTCGGGTCAATCGATTGACCGATGACAATCTAGCTCGTTACAAAGAGCTTCTAGCAAGGTTGCAGGATGTTCTGCTTGTAGGATTACCCCGCACAATGCGATCGCTGCTGCGCCTTGAGCCATCGTTTGAGCAATAACTCCTGGACGAATGCCACCGAGGGCCACTAAGGGTCGCACACTCCGCTGGACACAGGCTTGTAACCCTGCCATGCCTAGAGGTTCTCGCGTGTCGCCAGGTTTTGAAGTGGGGCGAAACACAGGGCTAATCGTGGCATAGTCTGCCGCTTCTATATCACTAGCATCCAGTGGATCGTGGCTATGTCGAGAGCACCCTAACAACATTTGGGGAGACAGTTGCGATCGCACAATAGCCACATCATCGTGAGCAGCCAAATGCACCCCATCCAAATTAAACGCCAACGCCAAGTGGACGTGGGTATGCACCAATAACCTTGCGCCTGCGGATTGAGTCATGGGTTGCACCGCTTGCAGGGTTTGCGCCACAACCTCTGGAGGCACAGTTTTATCGCGCACCAAAATGGCAACTCTATGGCTCAGCGGCGAGTTCAGAATTAATGCAATTGCTTCTTCGACGGTACGCCCCACTTGAGCGCAAGTGAGACGGTCGGTAACGACTAAAATATCAAAGGGTAATGGAGCATCTAGACGCGGATTCATTACAACCAGGGCGTTGAGATCAGACCATTTTAAACAAACAAATGATGCAGGCTTTTCACCATACCTTTGAAATTCAAACGCAAGCCAATTTTGAAATTTGCGATCTCACTCCTTCCATTCAAGCCTGGATTGCCACCACTGGCGTGCAAACAGGACAACTCACAGTCATCGGGCAACACACAACAACAGCCCTTGCTATCAATGAAAATGAAACGCGCCTTTGGGAAGACATCCGCGTATTTCTGCAAAAGATAGCTCCTGCAGGCGATCGCTATCTTCACGATGATCTGCACCTGCGCGATGTGCCAGAAGACGAGCCGATAAATGCCCATTCCCATTTAATGGCCCTATTGATGAACCCTAGTGTTGTTGTGCCGATTGTGGCAGGACGTTTGGGCTTAGGAACCTATCAGTCGATTTTGATGCTAGAGCTAGACGGACCGCGTCAACGCAAGGTTCTCTGCCACCTTTTAGGATTGTAAGCGAGTGCCTTCACAACCATTGGCGTTGATTGCTGAAGTGGCCGCTCTGGGGTACTCCAGCGCTGGCATATTAATAATTTCAGCACTTTTAGATTTTATTATCGGCGATCCTTGGAGATGGCCTCATCCTGTGCAAGGGATGGGATGGGTCATTCGTCAGGTATGTCGCGTGACCTGGCGTTGGGTGAAGCATCCGTTGGGCTTACGAATAGCAGGCGTCGGGTTAGGTTTGGGGTTGGTTTTAGGAAGTGCGTCGCTAGCCTGGATGAGTCTGTATTTTGCATTCCAACTCTGGGTACCAGGGGGCTGGCTGTTGGAAGTGGTATTACTGGCCAGTTGTTTTGCGGGTCGCAGCCTTCGTGCTGCTGCAACTGATGTTCTAGACACACTGAAGCGAGGGTCGTTAGAGGATGCTCGTCTGGCATTAAGTCGCTATGTGGGACGCGATACGACAGACTTATCGGAGCCAGAAATTCTGCGAGCTGTGTTAGAAACGGTGGCAGAAAACTCCACAGATGGCGTGATGGCACCACTGTTCTATGCGGCACTGGGGTCGTTTTTGCCCACTGGGCCGTTGCCCTTGGCGATCGCCTACAAGGCCGCTAGCACGTTGGATTCAATGGTGGGCTATCGTGATACGCCTTACACAGATTTAGGTTGGTTTAGCGCCAAACTCGACGATGTGTTAACCTGGGTGCCCTGTCGTCTGAATGTAATTACCCTGGGTTTAATTTCTGGCAAGATGCAAACGGTTTGGCGCTTATGCCGTCAGGATGCCCATAAAGATGCTAGCCCCAACTCAGGCTGGAGCGAATGTGCTTATGCTGCGATTTT
>DATNQK010000233.1:0-4753 GCA_036704065.1 Stenomitos sp. | reverse complement strand
GCTTGGCTTATTTAGGTGGCACTCTTGTACCCAATACTGTTGGCGATCGCGGTGAGGTCATTAAGCTGGCCTTAGGGCGTCTGATGCCTACCTTGAAGGTTTTGCTGGCGATGAAGTGGCTGGAGTTGCTCTTGCATTCGTCAGCCACCTCGTTGCGGATGAGCATTCTGCTTGAGCAACTCGGCGATCCGCCGCAACCGTTGATCCAACTGCATACAGGCACCTTAGATGAGGTACCTTCCCCAGAGGGCACCCCTCCTCCTCCCATGGCAAGAGCAGATTCTACAGGTAAGCTCTTGAAAATTCCGAGTACAACGCCGATTCAGCACCGAATTGTCAACAGAAATGATTTCCCGGTGTATGTATGGGTGATAGGGTTTAACGGCACCGATGCGTTTGCCAGCTATGCCACTGATCCCACTGGGACTGGAGCAGACCAAAAACCAGTCCTCAAGCCGTTAGTGCTTGCGCCTAAGGCGACCGTTATCTTGCCTGCGGCGGGTCAAGCCTGGAAAGCCAGTTCGGGTGCAGGCTTAACCAAAACCTATTTTGTCTGTACCCGTCAGCCTTGCCCCCAAACGCTGCTGGCCCAATCGAATCGTCTGAGGTTTATCCTGGCGAATATTCCTGTGGGGCTAGCCCAGCAAGCCGAGCCGTTGACGATTGTTGAGAAACTTTGGATGGATTTGCATCAGGCAAGCGCCTCCACCGCTGCCGTGATCGGCATCACTTCTCAAGATGTATGGTCATTAGATACTCAAGAGTGGGCTGCGGCTTCATGTATCTATGCAACTGTGTAAGTGTTCGATGACTTGTGTTGCATCGGTTTGAAGTTTCTAGCGACTGGCAATCTTGAGTTGCTCGGAGTGTTTTGTTTTGAAGTGGCATTACCCGAGGCTGTTTACCATCGCCATTAATCCTTGAGGTTTTGCTGCGTCTTGTCTTGGAACAATTGGTGTGTCTTGCGCTAGGGATAGGAGCGTTCTAGATGAGCAATGCGGGGATGAGTGCCATGTCTACACCAGAGCCAGAGCCTCAAGTACAGCGCCCCACTAAAAAAGTTGCAGTGGTTGCAGTGCATGGGATTTCCGACCAGAAACCCTACGACTCTGCCCGGGCGATCGCAGATTTGCTGGCCAACTGTACCGATTACCATCAATCGGCCTATGCTCCGTTTCGTGAACGCTTTATTCGTCTTAAGGTAACGCCACTAAAACCCCAAGCCCAGGTCAACATTAAAGTATTGCGCAGCTGGAATGCTCGCGTGTATCAGGCGCTCAATTGGGGGCTTCCTAAATCTTGGGCGGATCGCTTCTTTAAGCTTTGGCAATCTGTAGACGAGCGTGGCCCTTACATGAAACGGATGCTAATGGGTCGGCCAGAAGATCCCACAGATCCGTTGACCCAGCCAGATTACCTGTTTATCCGAGATCAGATTGAAGACTACACCCAAGAATCGATCTACGAAAGCATTCGCCTCGAAAGCCAATGCACCTTCGACGATTCCGATTCGCATCAGCCTACCCAGGTTCACGTTTACGAAATGTACTGGGCCGATTTGTCGCGCTTGGGCACTGGATTTGTACGGATTTTTGGTGAGCTCTATCAACTGCTGTTCCATTTAGGCAGCTTAGGCCGTCAGTCTGTGGACTTGGCACGTGCAGAAAATCAAACGGCTGTGGATCGAGGATCTTGGGGTGAACTCAGCAGTCTCTGGGCTTGGTACAGTGCAACTCAAGTTTTGGCGTCGCGTCTTTTGGCTTTATTCTTGCCCATCTTGAACTTATGTTTGCTTGTGGCGGCATTAATGAGCCTGCCAGGACTGATTCCGCTGGCTTATGCGCCTTGGGTGGCAGTGTTGAGCACAGGGCTTTTACTGGCCTTAGTCGTGGCCTATCGGGTCTTGTCTAAAAACCTTACGGGATTTTGGCAGTGGCTATTGTTACCATTCTTGGCAGGTCTGATAGGTGCTTTGGGGGTTGAGGTCTTCATTACAGGTCAGATTCAGTTTGGTATCCCGTTAGGAACCTACCGTTGGCTGGCATTGGAGTGGGCAACGTTTTTGAGTGCTGTGATTTGGTTCATTCTGATTAAACCTTATAGCCGCCATCGTCCTGGAGCGGATGTGTTTGCGATCGCTGTCTCTTTTCCCCTGGCGTTGGTTGCATTGTGGTTTTTGCAAAGTGCTCCTAACTCCCACGAAGGTCTGACGTTTGCCAGTCTGCGGATGGTGGAAATTATTTACATGATCCTGTTGTGGGGCTGGTTTGCCTTTTTGTTAATGTATTTTGCAGCCTTGGGAATTGGAGGACTGGCGATCGCCAGGATTCCTCGCTCAACGGTTGGCGCAACCCACGTTCTAGAACAACAGCAACGACGTGCCCGTGCCAAACAGGCTGCTTGGACCGCTCGGTTTTCATTGGCTGTGCCAGCGATTTTATTTTCATTTTTAACCCTTTCGCTATGGACTGCGCTTGCACGCCTTGGGAGTTCTTTACTGCCGGACAGCAAGTTTTATCAGCCCCTCTGGTTCTTTGCAGATTTGCAAGCATCCTATAAACCTGCCGATTTTGCGCGTCAACTCACCATCTTTTCGGGGTCACCCTTAGCTGCGATTGTGATCGGTTTGCTTGCAGTTGCGATTGGCATCCTATTGTGGGCCTTTGGGCCTGCCATCTTAAGCGAGCGGTTTGCATTGGGGCGCAATGACCTCCACAATCGCTTTGCGCAAGGGCTCGGTAATTGGCTCAATTATGGCTTTCAGTTGATTTTAGGGCCAGGAGACTGGATCATTTCCTGGTGCATTCCATTCTTGTTTTTAGCAGGAACCATAGATGGGATTTCCCTTCTAGCGGGTGGAGGATCAATATTGGCGAAGCAATTTCCAGGTCTAGCCACCGCCTTTAACTCAACTGATACACTCTTAAACTGGGTGGCAGCTTTCATAACGGCTTCAGCCACGAGCTTAATTGCCCTAGGCGGACGGTTGAATCAAATTTCCTTAGGGCTTCGCGGATTTCTAGATGCAGCCCTAGACGTTGATAACTACTTGCGCCTTCATCCCAGAGACGATAACCCCACAGCGCGTATTTATGCACGCTATGCCTCGTTGCTGCGCTACCTTTACTGCCCAGGCAACGACGAAACGCCTTACGATGCGGTCATTGTGGTTGCTCATAGTCAAGGCACAGTGATTACTGCCGATTTGCTCCGTTTCCTCAATCTCGACCCTGATCCAGTGCTGGAAGACACATTAGGTAAGGCGACCAATCTCTACTTGTTCACGATGGGATCGCCGTTGCGCCAGCTTTACAGTTTCGCCTTTCCACACCTCTACTATTGGATGTCCAACGACGATAAGGTTACGCCAAAAGGGTGGATGCTAGAAGCACAAGCTCAACCACTCCCGCAAAATCTACTCGGCGTAAAGGCATGGATCAATGCCTTCCGCAGCGGCGACTATGTGGGGCGTTATCTGTGGCGCTCTAGTCGTATGCAGGAGTTATGGTATAAAGTCAACTTGCAATCGCCGCCTCCAGACTTGTCTGAGCAAGAAATTGAAGCTTGGCGGCTTAAATTTCCAAGCTACTTATCAGAAGACGACACAAAAGGACGGCGTGAATTTTGTTTGGGCGTAGGTGCCCATACCCATTACTGGGATCGAACCGCACCAGAAGTTGCTTGTGAAATTGATCGGTTGGTCCGCGAGTGCTAAGCCTTGTAAGAAATAACTTAGAAAATCCTTTTTCCCTTTTCCACAGTGTTACAGTGTCGGCCTAGAAATGATCTATGAGCCCACGATTGAACAGCCCATTCAGTAGAGGCTATAGGGCCTAGGAAAAACGTTTTGAGAGAAGCTGTTCCTCTAAAGCAGCGATGCGATTATAGGCCGCCGTAAGCTGAGCCATTAACCGCTGCATTTGTAGCTCGTGGCTAATGACTTGACCATTGGAATGACCAAGGGCTGTGGGCCGTTCATCCATCAGAATGTCTCGGTGTGCAGTCATTGGAGCTGAGATGCTTTGGTCCACTACATTGTCCAGTTCAACTGTAGGACGGACGGCATCGAGCAATTCAGCCACTTGTTCGCTAATAACCTCAATTTTGGCGTGAATAGCCTCGATTTTGGCATTAACGACAGTGAGTTGTTCTTGAAGGGTTTCCACTCAGTTTTTAACCTGTTGAGGTTGGGTCTATAAACTCAATCTCCATCATAAAGATAAGTGACGAAAATGGTCTGGTTTTGTAAAGGCTCAATACTTAAAATCTGCTTAAGGTTTTGTTGTTTCGTTAGAACTAGCTTGCTTTGAGGGCTCCTTGTGGGGAGCCTGAACACCAAAAGTTGGACTAAGCTGCCGTTTGCCCTGGTTTCCTGTGTGCGATCGCGATTGCCGAGCTACAGGTTGAAATGTTGCTCTACGGTCTGTGCCAACGTGTTGCACCAGTGCGTTACGTGCTCTGCTTGCTCGGCCTCGACCATGATGCGAATCAGGGGTTCTGTCCCAGAGGCTCGCACGAGGATGCGTCCTTGATCGCCCATGTCTGCTTCTGCGGCAGCAATGGCCTGTTGCAGTGCTTCGCAATCTTGCCAACGACAGCGGCGATCGCGATCTTCAACTCGGATATTGCGCAATAACTGAGGGTAGGGTTGGAAGCTACTTTCAACCAAATCTCGTAGCTTAACGCCAGATTGCACCACAATGGCAGCAATATGCAGCGCTGTTTGTAGACCGTCTCCGCCAACTCCATAATG
>DATNQK010000232.1:0-8415 GCA_036704065.1 Stenomitos sp. | reverse complement strand
TGGGAACGATAGCGGAGCACTCTAGCTCGACGGCGGCGGATTGCTCAAGGGAGTCAAGCCAGCCGCGACACTGTTGACCGAGGGCATAAGCGAAACAACCGAGCTGGACGATCAAGACGAAAGCGGTTTGGATGTCCTGTTGAGCACGAAGCGAGTAATAAGCCTTGGCTTCATCAGAGGTGAGTTCAGCAGCGGCGGTCTTGAGAGCGGAAATGTAGGGATTGTAGTTAGACATTGTGGGTACCTGTAGCGATTGGTATGTAGCGAGTGGTGGTAGTGGGCAGGAGCAGCGGCTCAACTGAACCCAATGGGTTTGCGGCCTTTCACCGCTTCCGGTTTGCCTCCGGCTTGTAAGGGGCTTGTGCAACCCCGCATACCCTTTCGGGCTTGGCTAGCGAGTTCGGGTTTTCTCCCCCGGCTCACCGCCTCATGAATTAAATATACCTACTCTCAGTAGGTAATGCAACAGATATCTATATGAGAGTTGGTTATAGACTTTTCTGTAGCCCATCGTATTGACTTATAGATAGCCAACTAACTGTAGGTTCCCTATACTCTAGGAAAGATTTGGTAATGGCCGTGATAGTTCGATTAAAGGAGCTCCGATCAAAAAAGGGGTTGTCTCAAAACGCCCTTGCACGACAAATGGAGATGTCGCTTGCGAATATCCAGAAAATTGAATACCAGAAGGCAAAATCTATCCCACTTGAAACCTTGGATAGGTTTTGCGCTGTGCTTGAGTGTGAAGTCGGAGAACTGCTTGTAAAGGTTGATGAGGTGATCTAAGTCGCGATCGCCACTGCCGACGGACCAAATTGACCGTGATAGGATTGGGACGTGATCGCCCCAGTGGCAAGCCGCGCCGCCAGCCCGTCCCCTTCTTGTACTTGTTTCTGGGCTGGGGACACTAATCACCTAGTTTGATCAGCTATTTGCACTAGGCTAGCCGTAAATTCGGAAGCCGTAGATACAGCCTGGGTAACCATGAGACTGTTCGACAGACTGAGCAGAGTGCAAGCGGCAAGGGTGCAATGGCGATCGCAATTAAATTAACGGCTTAAATTTAACTAAAAAACTAGACCCCTCTCAAGGCGCTTTTAAGGCGAGGCTTAGGAGGGGTCTTCTTATTTAGGGGTTATCTGTGCACCGGGCGATCGCCTTCTGTGGGTCAGTGCTAGGGACCATTATGCATAAACACTCTGGCTATTGCAATCACTCAGCCTGATGACCTTCAGTCTCCTTAATAGACCGGATTGTGGCCAACTGTTCCAGCACGTCCCCTGCAATGTTGAGTAGGTCTGGATCGTCTGAGATCGCAACTAAGGCAGTATTGCAACGCCTAATAAGCTGGCAGATTTGGGCGTATGTCACTTTCGGCTTCTCAGTGTCCAACTTCACCCTCTCTCAAACTCCCGGCAAATCTTGCCCAGTCCCATCGGATTCACCGCGCACGGCAAGTCAGGCGACCCATGCCAATATCGGCAGTAGTGGCATTCCTCATACAGCGTTCGCTGCGGTGGCTTCTTGGGTTGTGGCTCCGATACGGTGAACGGATTAATGGAAATATCGAACACCCACTCCAACCGTTCCGCCACATCTTCCGGCAGATCCCTTAACCCTTGCTGTCCCTTAAACGGCAGTGGCTTGACCCGTCGCACATTATCGAGTTGCCATGCAATCCTGCCTAACTCCCAATTGCCGCAATACTGCTCAAGATCGGAGACTTCTCTAATATCGATATGAATATCAGAACTAAAGCCTTCAGCCATGCTAAGGCAGTTGGTTAGGTCGGCAACGGCAACAATTTTGCCTAGTGGTAATTCACTTGCAAATGGGAATTCTTCAATAGGGCCGTATGCAACAGCAATATCAAAGGCAGTTTCCCATGTGTCTATATCTGCCTTCGTCATTTTTCTCGCGGCTGCATGGATAGCGATCGGCCCTCTATACTTTGTGCCCCAACTGCGAGTCTCATATCCTTTCAGCCCGTAGGCGATCAGCGAGGCGTACGGTTGCCAAAGTGTGATGATTTTCATTGTGGCTACTCCCCAATCAGCGTCTGCCGATTTGTGCCGTAGACAATGGCGATCGCCTCATCTATCCGATCAGGGATAGGGTACTCACTGGTATGGTTGCGAGTGACTGGAACCAGAAGATCATCCCTGCCCGCTGCTCTTAGTGAATCGGTAAACGCTGTTAATGACTTAAGGTTTTGTCCAGTACGTTCTTTGACCAAGCGCTTCAACTGTGAAGCCGTGAGGATCTTTGTTGAGCGGCCCGTCTCTGGCTCTACAACTTCGGTTACTGAAGTCTCAACTTGAATAACTTGGTCTGATTGACCCATGATCATCGCCAATACTTGAGGGCCATGCATCGACATGACACTGCTAGCAATTGCCATCCCTTCGTTTTTAAGTTCCTGAAGCCGGATCATTTTATCTACGTGATCATCGACTTGAGCCTTTAATTGCTGAGGTGCCAATTCAAGCATGACCATCAACTTGAAGCCAGCCGCCGCAAGACGGTCTCGAATATCACCTGCCCTATCTCTGGTTTCTGCCTTGGCCTTACCTCGCTCAATCCGGCGCAAGACTTTAGGTAAGTCTGCTTCAGTGATCAACCCAACCCCTTGAATGCCACCAGGGGTAAGGGTTTCAGCCTCTAAAATGGATATCAACCCTTCACCTTTAAGTCGGGTGGTTGTGTCCACGATCAGGTCGTTGTTGCACCCCAACAGATTTGCAAGCCCCCTTCCGTGAATCCCTGCTACCTGAAGTTCCTCGACCCAATACAGAACAACGCCGTCTTTCTCTTTAGCGATCGCCCGTGGTCTTGCTTGGCGTTCAATTACAGTAAGCTTGTCTATAGCCATGACCTGCCATTCCTTTAGGTTGTGGTTCGCCCCCCGACTGTTTGCGCAGTGCGGGGATTTTTTGCGACCGCATTATGCCACACGCACTCTGAATCTTGTTAATGACTCACAGGGGTTGGCTAACCTAAAAGTTTCTCGGAATGGTGTTAGGGCTAAAGGCGTGTAATCCTAGGGACTTGAGTCGTTATTGGCCCCGCTCTTATTGCAAGGTGGGCAGAGCAGTCTCAAGTTTTTGAGATCAGTGGCCAGTTTTGGAGCTTGAGAAATAGGTTGAATGTGGTCTATCTCAAGGTGTTTGATAGAAAAATACTCATTACACCCAGGGCAGATCCCTTTAATGACCTCATATTGTTGCTGTTTCCATTCCTTGCCCTCGTCAGAGTCGCGCCAGCGGTTGAAGATTTGGCGAGGTGAATAATACTGGTCTATGCGAGCTTTTTTGTCTCGGTGTTTCTTTAAGCGTGGCGTGTCTAAGTCTTCAATAAGGCTTGCAACTAACTTCTCAAGATCGTCTTGCATTTGCCAACCCCTTACCCTTTAATTCAGCGGCCTTCATCTTGTGTTTCAAGGTTTTAGGGCTAGAAGCGGACTGCATCAACTGCTTGACTGCATCAGTCATCTCATCTTCAGGTGCCCCAAACGGAACCGAGACGACATTGATGGTTAGTTCGTTAAGTGCGGATTGCAGTTGAGTTAAGACATTACGGGTGCTGATGCGGATGCGCTTGTTCAGGAGTCGGGTTGCGATCGCCTGCATTACATCCGAAAGAGCATAAAGGGTTGAACGACCTTGCTTGCCAACTGAGAGCAACGCCTTGGTCAATTCGGTGGCTTGGTGCTTGGTGGCCCCAAACCCCATAAGCTGATGACGGGTGATGTTCATGATGTTTTCTTCTGCTGGCTTGGGGGTTGTTTCAAGGCCGGAGCTGGATGTTGTGTTGTGTATTTCTGGTAAGTGGCAAGCAATGCTTCTATCCAGGCACTGCGATAGCCAAAAGGTTTAGCAACGCTGTACAGAGTCTTAACTATGAGGACAAAGGAGCTACGGTCTTTATCAAGTTGCGCCTCATAGTCTCTAACCATTTCTGAAAAGCTGTTAGACAATTCTTCTACTTCACGGTTTCTGATGGTAACCAAGCGCTTTTGTGCCCCCTGCAATCGCTGACGCTTAAACATAATTGGGCCAGCAAAGCGCACCATAGTGTTAAGCAACGAAAGCTCATCTATGGGCAATGACAATTCTTGAAAGGCCAATTTTGCATCAGCGCCAGTCCAACCCATTTCTCTGGCATAGGCAATCGCGCTGGCTTTGGTAGTAAAGGTTTGCATCAGAAACTTGGTTCACTTCTAATACAGCTTGCCCAAGTGCATTTTTTTTGTTTCAGAAGAAAATTTGCACCTTCAAAATGTTTAAAATCTTCTGCCACCCCAAACGACCCGGCCAATGATGGCAAAACTAGGAGAATCAATCTCGACTTCGTGGACAGGGTACCCCTCAGCGGCACTGAAAACTCTTACTTTGCCGCCTAATAGTTTTGCAACATGCTTAACGAATACGGTATCTTCGAGCCTCACAACATAGATGCCGTCTTGGGGTACGACTTGGGTGTGATCCACCAGCACTATGTCGCCAGAACGTAGCAACGGCTCCATTGATGGCCCAATTACTGTCACTGCTGAGCATTTAAATGGCTCTGAAAGCCCATAGGCTTTTAAGAAAAATTTTGATATCTCTAAAACTTCAATAACTTCTTCAGACTGCACGTAATGCCCGTTTCCTGCGCCTACCGTCACGTTAATAAGGTTAACGTGAATTACTTTATTTAAATCTTCAGGCTTGGCAATTTCCCGTGGCTCAAGCAGGCCATCTTCGCCAGTCAGCAAATAAGCCTTAGAAACCTTGAGGGCTTCGGCGATCGCGTCTAAATCCTGTTCATGCCGAGGGCGGCTGATTCTCTTCTTCTGTGAACCTGGCAGCCAAGCGTCAACGGTTTTAGAGGACTTACCAATGGCTCTAGCAAAATCGCTGACAGACTTGAAACGCTCATCAATTAAACGTTTCAGCCTTTCTTCAAAAAGTTCAGGCATGGTTATTCCGAAAAGTACAGGAATTAGCGTTGACATTTCCTGAAAAATACAGGAAACTGGCTTTGGAGGTTAAAAAGGTAATGCGTTCAAGTTTGATCAAAGCATATCTCGAAGACGTGGGAAAGACAGGCAGAGAGATTGCCGAAGAAATCGGCGTGTCTAGCGTTGCCGTTCACAATGTCATTAACCGCAAAATTCGTTCTCAGAGAATTGCAGAAAAAGTTGCTGAATCTATCGGGAAGCCGTTAGCAGAGGTTTTCCCAGAATACGTTCAAGTCAGCTAACAGATTTTTCCCAACCGCATAGTTGAAAAGCCTTCACGCAGGGCAGTTTTACCGTGCGAATTTTTAGTGTTCCCCGATACAGTTCCACTTCTACAGAGAGAAAACCGAACATGCCGAACACCACTTATCAACAGTCCGGAACTTACATCAACGGCCTCCCTGCTGAGGTCTACCAGTTTGTTATCCAGCAGGCCCGTCAAGGCTGGCACGCACGGCAGCAGGAGGAGAGCAGCCATGAACATTCCTAATTGGCTGCAATACATCCTTCTGAAGCTCCTCAGCCTCTTCCCTGATGGTTCCTTGAACTGGAGTGATGAGGAATACGAAAGATTCCACCAGGAATACTGCTCAGAAATCGCCAAAGACCTTGAAACCCGTTATGGAGACAAATAATGAAATCGTCAGTTAGAGAAGCAGCAACAGAGATTCGTCCAACCGATCCACGCCTCACTGCACTGATGGAGAAATACGCAGTGCTAGAAGCCAGATATGCCGCTCTTGAGCAGTCTCAACTAAAGCTGGAAGCTCAACTAGCCTGCCAGCAAGAGTGGAACGAATACGCGATGCAGATGATCGCCAAGCTCCAAAGCCAAATTGCCCCCGCAGACTTCAAAGAAGAGGTCTAGGGATGGCCTACACCTATCACGCAGGCGCATCCAAGCTGACGCATCCCAAGGCTTGCATCCATGCCGTCACTGACCAGTATTTCAAGCTCAAAGTCTCCACACAGGTATTACAGCGTGAGCGGGGCCGCACGGTCTGCCGTAATCGCAAGGGAGGCAGCGCAACAGATGCCGCTGTCAATTGCCCCCAGTGCCTCGGTCTTGTTGAGCGCTTTGGATTGTCTTTCAAAGAGGAGGCGATCAAGTGACGAGTTACACCATCGGGAATCGCATGGATTTCTATGGAGCAGCGATTCAGGGAGGCACAAAGCACGCAGTTGCTGCTGAATTTATCTCCGTCAAGCGAGTCCGATATTACTTCCAATGCGAGAGAGGCCGAATCCTTTGCAGCAGGGGGAAAGTATTTGGCAGCAAGAATCACCTTTCAGGTGATGTGGAGTGCGATCGCTGCCTGGATCTTATCAATCGGTACGGCTTGACTCTCAGGGAGGCTGTTGCCAGATGAAAGCTTGGATTTTACTTGTTCTGCTCATCGGATTTGGAGTGGCTTCACTTCTCAAGGATGCCGAGCAGGGGTTTGACGAGGAAGATTAGCCTCATGGATTTTTTCTTGGAAATGCTGATGCTTGGCGAATTTGCATTGGTTTACGGCTATTTTTTCGGCGTACTGGCTCAACTAGAGGATGACGAATGAAACCACTTCGAACTGTTGGATTTTTAGTTGCTGGAACTGCCTTGGCGGTGTTGTTAGTGGCTGGCGCTGCCGTAGAAGCATCAAAGCGCAAGAAAAGCTAAAGCCCTTGGGGGATGCGCATCCAAGAGAACCGGTGTGGTACGCATTGGCCGCTTGGAAAGACAAGCACTCACAGACAGGAAAGCTCCCGCGATCGCCTTCATTGAAGACTGCTCTTCCCAGTCTTGTTGCGAACTCTGAAGGTGGTCGCATTCCTAAAAGTTTTCAAAGCTTCGTCGCTGGGGATCCGTGCCAAATCACACGGCTACATAAGATGACGCTCTCTGATAAGCCCAGGTAGGCAGAGACGGGAACCCGACCTGTAGAAGTGAGGGGAACGCCCCCCGGAAATTATCGGGAATCAAGGAAGGACGTGCCGGGTTACTGGTGACAGCAATCTGACGCTATCCGATAAGGCGTGACAGCCGGAATAGACGGCACACCTGACTACCGCGATCGCCTTGCTTCTCCCGACCGAAAGGCGATCGCATCCCTAAGACGAGGTTTAAATATGGATGAATTCACGGGCTGGGCAATTCTCGAAATCATGGGGCATCGTCGCCTAGGTGGCTTTCTGAGTGAGCAGGCGATCGCAGGAGGCAAAATGCTTCGCATTGATATCCCTGGCCCTAACGAAACCAAGACCTCACAGTTTTACAACATTGGGTCCGTCTATTCTGTGACCCCTTGCGCCGAAGAAATTGCTAAAGCTTTTGCACTGAAGCATCAGCCTGAACCTGTTGCGCGGTGGGAATTGCCACAGTTACCAAATGCGGTAATTCAGAGCGCTGATACGAGTTTTGATGAAGACGATGATGTGCTCTTTTAGGCTTAAATTTTTTGCCCTCTTCCCAAGTATTTGAGGACTTATGGATATAACTATCAGGTTGAAAAGCGTTGAAGAAGAGATGCCACAAGCAGACGAAGATGGCTATTCTTCCCCCTGCATGGTGATTGTTCAAGGCGAAATTTTTGATAGAGCGGTTTGCTACGACTTCAACCAACAGGGCTGGCTCTGGGCCGATTTTGCAGTCGGCAATGACCCGTCTGAATACGAGCTTGAACTCGGAGGCGAAAACTCCCCCACTCACTGGGCTCCGTGGCCTAGCCTGCCCACAAAGGAGATGGAGCAGTGACCAAAGTTGTTGATAAACGAAAACTGCCCATTTACATAGACTCAGAGCTTGACGACCTTGGCCTTGACCCCTACACCTTCAGAATCTACGCTCGACTGGCTCGCAGAGCAGCAGGCAACGGCGAAAGCTATGAATCAGTAGCCAATATGGCTCTTTCCTGCCACATGAGTGAGCGTCAAGTTAAGCGAGCTTTAAAGCTTTTAGTTGATTGCCGGATCATTGCCAGAACATCACGTCCCGGAGAAACCTCAATCTATCAACTAAACGATAGAACCTGTTGGGAGGTTGGGTCACCACAGGCCCGACCCTGGGCCTCCACGAACCTAGGTCGCTGTGAACCTGGGTCACCACAGGCCCGGGTACCTGGGTCACCACAGGCCCACAAAGGTACTCCAATTGAAGGTGAAGTAATAAAAGAACCCCCTTATATCCCCCCTAGCGGGGGGACTGTGAAAGCCGAAAGCGGTTTTAGAGTCGAAGAAAATTTTGAGCCAGAAGAGGTTAGCGAACCAGCAACGGCTACGCAAACACCGCCCCCCTCGAAAACCTCTGGTCAAACGCTCAAAGCCAAACGTTCCGCCGCCGCCACACGCAGAGCCAAAAAAGCAATCAAAGCGGCTGCCACTAATCCGCAGCACAACCCCACCCAGTTTGAAGCGTGGTGGATGATCTTCCGAGG
>DATNQK010000231.1:0-1764 GCA_036704065.1 Stenomitos sp. | reverse complement strand
CTGCGGAAACACTGCTCAAAGAATTTGACGCGGTGGTGCTGTGTACAGGAGCCACCCGTCCACGTGACTTAAACATTGAAGGTCGCGGCCTCAAGGGTATCCACTTCGCGATGGATTTCCTGACGGCCAATACCAAGTCGCTGCTTGATCAACAGCAGGGTGAAGACTTCATTTCTGCTCAAGACAAGGACGTGGTGATCATTGGGGGTGGCGACACTGGAACAGACTGCGTGGGCACCTCGATTCGCCACGGTTGCCGTAGTTTAGTGCAGCTCGAAATTTTGCCCAAACCCCCAGCGGAACGCGCGGCCGATAATCCGTGGCCCGAATGGCCTAAAGTTTATCGCATGGACTACGGTCAAGAAGAAGCCGCAGAACGCTTTGGAGAAGACCCACGCGGTTATTTAACCACTGCCACACGCTTTGAAGACGATGGCAATGGGTCTGTAGCAGCCGTCCATACGGTTCAGGTGGAATGGAGCAAAAATGAACAGGGGCAGTTTATTCCAAACCCAATTCCAGGCACAGAAAAAGTGTTGCCAGCCCAACTGGTACTTCTAGCAATGGGCTTTTTAGGCCCAGAACAGCCACTCCTGGATGCACTGGGTCTTGAACGCGATGCGCGCAGCAATGTGAAGGCTGAGTACGGTAACTATGCCACTAGTATTCCTGGTGTATTTGCAGCGGGGGACTGCCGTCGCGGTCAAAGCTTGGTGGTATGGGCCTTCAATGAGGGACGTGGTGCAGCTCGAGCATGCGATCTATACTTAATGGGAAGTACGGATCTACCGTAATGGCGGATATGGTTTAAGCACATTACTGAGGTGCGATTATGCTTTTGATTTCGCCCAAGACGATTTATCACAATCTCAGACTATTAGAACAGGTGGATAGCACGACCAGTGCCGTCTACAGAGAAATGGCTCAGGAGGCGTTAGCAGACCCCGATCTCAGTCTGACCTGGCGGCAGGCGATCGCCAATCGGCTCAATCAGGCAAACCATCGGCTAGAGATGCAAACTGTAATCGATAACGATAGCTACTAATTCAACAATCACGACTCACGGTTACTTGCAAGACCAAGGCGATGCAGCCGTGAGTGTTTTTGCAAGCTACTAGAGAACAAATAACACAGTATTTCATGCGCTCGACCTAGGAGTGAGAACCCGAGGTGCAATCCGCTGTTGGGCAGTTTGCGTCTCGGTTTTTGTGCTGTTCATAGGTGGAGAGGCGATGGGTTAAGATGAGAAACCGGAACTCGTGATGATTCAAGACAAGTTGCATCGCTTGCAAGAAATATTTCAAGGGATGGATCGAGTGCTGGTGGCCTATTCTGGCGGGGTTGACAGCACGTTGGTTGCCAAGGTTGCACAGGATGTATTGGGCGATCGCGCTTTAGCAGTAACCGCAGTTTCGCCTTCTTTGCTGCCTGAGGATTTAGAAGATGCCAAGGTACAAGCAGCACAAATTGGCATTGCCCATCAGCTCATAGAAACCCATGAACTCGAAAATCCCAACTACGCCAACAATCCAATTAATCGTTGTTATTTTTGCAAGAGCGAACTGTACGACACCCTAAAACCCTTGGCTCAACAGTGGGGCTACGATTCTGTCGTAGATGGTGTGAATGCCGACGATTTGCAAGACTACCGACCAGGAATTCAAGCTGCAAAAGAGAGAGGGACGCGATCGCCTTTGGCCGCAGTAGGACTCTCAAAGCTGGAAGTACGTGAGCTTTCTAAGCTATTGGGTTTACCGTGGTGGG
>DATNQK010000230.1:0-4798 GCA_036704065.1 Stenomitos sp. | reverse complement strand
GCCATCGTGTTTCTACCTTTTTTGGCGAAGGCATCGTGGGTCATATCAGTTTTGGCGATCCGATTTGCAGTGCCCTTGCTCAAGTGGTAGGCGATGCGATCGCCTCTCTTGAGTTACCAGATGTGACCTTGCATCGCGGCGGTACCTATGTCTGTATGGAAGGGCCTGCGTTTTCTACCCAAGCGGAATCGAATCTTTATCGCAGTTGGGGCGGCAGTATTATTGGCATGACCAACCTGCAAGAAGCGAAGCTGGCCCGTGAAGCTGAAATTGCCTATGCTACCCTCGCCCTGGTCACGGATTATGATTGTTGGCACCCCGACCATGACAGCGTCACGGTAGAGCTGGTGATTCAGAACCTACAAAAGAATGCGCAAAATGCGCAACGGGTGATTCAAGAAAGCGTGAAGCGGCTCAGTCAGTCGTATCCACCGTCTAAAGCACACGATGCCCTAAAGTACGCGATTATCACGCCCCTTGATCAAGTGCCTGCGGCGACCAAGCAGAAGCTGGCATTCCTGTTAAAGAAATACCTGTAGGGTTTGCCTCTATGCCCTGGTTTGCCAAGATCGAACGCGGCATTGTCGATAAATCGACCTTTGATCAGTTTGTGCCTGCTCATATCGCCTACGTGCGATCGCTCAATGACCAAGGGCATCAAGCAACGTCAGGCTATTGGCGAGACAGTCGCGGGGGGATGCTGGTCTTTCAAGCAACCTCTTGGCAGGAAGCCACCCAAATTGTGCAGCAAGACCCGCTGGTTGTACATGGGTGCGTGGAATATGAACTCCACGAATGGGTGCAAGTGTAGTAGAAGGCGCTGGCTTCAGCAGTAGAGCTTTCTACTGTTGAAACTAGCCTTTGATCGGTGCCCTATACCGTAGCAGCGGGATAGGACACTTGTTAATCTCTAATCTTCCGAGGCTTCCACCAGCGCAGACTTGCCTGCATCTGGCACCGTGATATCTTCTGTTTCAAAGCCAACTTCATCCACGGTGACAATCACAACCGTAATATTGTCTTGTCCGCCATTGGATTTCGCGTTTTCTACCAAGAGTTGGGCAATGTGTTCGCAGGCTACGGGTGTTTCCAGATGGGCTGCAATATCTGGGTCGGTTACTTCTTCGGTAAGACCGTCACTGCACAGTAGGAGCGCATCGCCGCTGCAAATATCGATCGGCTGGATATCCATCAGAGTCATGTCTTCGCGCCCTAAACATTGGGCTAACACATGCCGCCAAGGGTGCATTCGGGCTTGATCGGATGTAAGGATCCCTGCACGTACGGCCTGGGCAACCCAGGTATGATCCGCTGTGACCTGTTCCAGTTGCATGTCTCGAAAACGGTATACGCGTGAGTCGCCAACGTGGGCACACCAAGGGCGATCAGTCTCTGGGAAAATCACAACCACGACCGTTGTTCCCATATCGGCCCGTTCAGGAGAAAGCTTTTGCATCTTCAGAATGGCCTGATTGGCCAGCAAAAGCGATTCCTTTAGAAGAACGGCTGGCTCAAGGTCGCCCCCCCAGTTCTCGTCTAAAAATTCGCGAATGGTCTGGGTGGCAATGCGACTTGCTTCTTCTCCGCCTGCGTGTCCCCCCATGCCATCGGCAACGATAAAGAAGCGACCTTGCGGTTCATCCACATAGTAAGAATCTTGATTGGCAGACCTTACCAATCCCTGGTCACTTAAACCCGCAAACCGAAGTTTCATGTACTTCTTACATCCGTTCGTAGCGATCAATCCGTAACAAAAGCCGCACTAGCATTACCCCCATGCCTAACGCTAATAGTGCGGACGTTGCGGCTAGCCATATATATTGATTAACCAACAAAATCGTAGCCGATATTGTAAAGGTACCCACAAGCAGCACATAATTTGTGCTCAAGTTCACATTACTGACTCGTCTGAGGGCACGGTCGGTTTCAATGGAACGAACGCGCAAGCGTAAATCACCTTGTTCTAACTTATCTAGGGTGTCTTCAAGGCGGCGGGGTAGGCCAAAGGCCGTACTGCTGACTTGCACGGCTTGACGGCTGAGTTCCCCTAGTAAACCACCGTTATCCTCTCGACCTGACATGTTTCCATTGGTCATAAGCTCTGCTGCAAAGGGTTTTGCAACCTCCATAAAGTTGAACTCTGGATCTAATCCTTTACCTACCCCTTCTAGGGTAGAGAAGGCACGCATCACAAATGTGAATGTTGCTGGAAATCGGAATGGTTGGTTGTACGCAATATCATACAGGTCATCGCTAATTTGAGCGATAGATTGGGTCTCAAAGGGCTTATCCATAAAATTATCCAACATGTATTGGATAGATCGCCGTACAGGCCCCATGTCGGCAACCGGAACCAATGCACCTAACTCAACCAGGGAATTAACGACTTGAGTGGCGTCCCGCTGAGCAATGCCCATAAAAGTTCTCATCAGGCGATCGCGGGTGAGCGGTGGGATTTGGCCCATCATGCCAAAATCGTAAAAAATCAGTTCCCCATCGGAACTGACAGCAAGGTTGCCAGGGTGGGGGTCAGCGTGGAAGAACCCATCTTTAAGCAGCTGATGTAAGTAAGCTTCAGCGCCCAGACGCGCAACAACCTTACGCTCAATACCTGCCGCTTCTAGAGCTTCATAATTGCTGACCTTAATGCCAGGCATGTATTCCAGCGTCAAAGTCCGTTTGGAGGTATAGCGCCAAAAGATCCGTGGAACTTGTGCCCATGCGAAGCCACGGAAATTACGACGAAAGGTGTCTGCATTGCGTCCTTCATTCAGGTAATCAATTTCTTCGTACAAAATGCGGCAGCACTCGTCGTAAATGCCTAGCCAGTCGCGACCTGGCCCCCACTCAGGGTGGCGTTGAAAATATTGGGCAATGCCCTTGAGAATCCTTAAATCGATATCAAATAACTTTTTGAGGCCGGGGCGCTGTACTTTGACAACCACCTCTTCTCCGGAGTGCAACTGTGCTTTATGAACCTGTCCCAAGCTTGCTGCTGCTAAGGGGATGGGGTCAAAGCTACTAAATAATTCGGGAATGGTTTTGCCAAATTCTTGCTCAATGATGCGTTCCACTTGGTCATAGCCAAAAGCTGGCACCCGATCTTGTAGCTGAGACAGCTCCTCAACATACTCAATGGGAAATAAATCGGCACGGGTGGAAAACAACTGGCCCAATTTGATAAAGGTAGGCCCTAATTCCAAGAAGGTTTCGCGCACCCAGATGGCTTGCGATCGCCGACGTACAGCCTGCCGCTCCGGTGTCATTCCACCTCGGTAGCTCCAAGCCTTACCCATCAGCCAGCGGGAACCCAGAAATTGAAACACGAACGTCCAGATATCGACAAACCGTCGATGACGAGAATAGTTTTCTCGGTTCCATCGATAGACGTTACGGGTGGGTGAAACAATCATCCCTGTGGAATATGAAGCGGGCACGCGAGTTCCTATGCGAGTAGCGGGCGAAGCAGATGAGAGCTGTAAGGGAGAGTAATGAACAGGGTGTCAATACTGGAATGTTAACAAGGAGCGCTAAGCTCCATTTTGGCTTCGATAGGTTTGCAATGCTGATCGCAACTGGGCAATCTCTGCCCTCAGCTCATCAATAATCTCTTGCATATCCTGTTGCCCATTGGCCGTTTCGGGTGCGCTGGCATGGGTTTGTGCAGTCTGGGAAGCGTTGGTTTCTGCTCGCTCAACCACTTGTTGGGTAAAATTCCGCAGACGCTCTCTCTGTTCTGCATCAAATTTGCCGATGGTACTGAGCAAGTCCGTCAGTCCATGCTCTAGCTCTTCGGAAAGAACTTCTGCTGTGGCCCGACCGAGAAAGAAGGCATGTACGAGTGGATTAGTCATGTCTACAGGGGCAAATGGACAAGTAGGCTTCGCAAAAATTATAACTTGCTTAACCCTTTTCATGCCGGACGGCCCTATTAGGTTTGCGGCTCAAGTGCTTGCTACGACGGCGATCGCTCTATTTATGGCAAGGTGGATGCATCGGGTGGGGTGGTTGATTCTGTCTCGGGTGATGGGGCTAAAGGATCTATGGAACTATTCTCTGGAGCAGGTAAGGGTGTGGCAGGTTCTCTCAAGCGGGAAGACTCCGTGGATCCTGCGCCAGAGGACGAAGTCGGTACCTCAGAGGTTGGGGCCAAATCCGAGGAGTAGGGCGCGCTGCGATCGCTAGGCCCGACGCTGCTGGGTGGCGAATCCTGTTGTGTCTGGGCAGGTGCGGTTAAGTCGTCGTTAGTGTCGGTGTCGGGTGAACTTGACGCTTCCGAATCGGGCAGGGTAGGGGAAGGCTCAGTGGCAGGCGTTGTAGGCTGGTCATCGTAGGGCAACACAGGACGGGCCTTAGGTGCAAACTCTTCCTGAATGGTGGGTTGAGGTTCGACCGGAGAGGCGGCCTTGTTGGGCGGTACCGCAGGCACGAGGAGTTGGGTTTTAACAAACAGCCCTGCACTCGCCCCTCCTAGCGCAGCAACCACAGCAGTCCATCCCAGCGCTATTTTTAAGCGATGGGTGTGAGAAGGTTTGGCGGGTGGCTGTTTACGCTTGGTTGGATTGGCCTTCTTGGGTGCCAAAGCGCGCCGACGCGTGGAATTTGAAGGTGCCATTGAGTCCTGATCGGAAGAGGAAGGGATGGGCACGGGCACAGTCTCCCGTTGCGGCAGCCTATCGGTTATAGGCTCTTGGCTAGATTGCCCTTTGTTCCCTATCCATGAATCATCCTCTGGCAATAATGCTAGCCAGGCATCGATAGAAGCGGGGCGTTGCGTCACTTCAAGTGCCATCCCTTT
>DATNQK010000229.1:0-3156 GCA_036704065.1 Stenomitos sp. | reverse complement strand
GAGCCACTCTCGCGCTGATTGACAAAATTCTGGACTAAGCTGCACCGAGTCCGTCCGCATGTAGGTGATCAGCCCTGCCTCATATAGCTTTTGGGCAACCTGCATCGTTTGCTCTGGACTAAACTTCAACCGTGAACCCGCTGCCTGTTGGAGCGACGAGGTGGTAAATGGAGCAGGTGGTTTCTTCGATGTGACCTTTCCCTCAATGCTCTGGATGTGGTGCGTTTGGGCACGAGCGATCGCCACTAGCCGATCTGCTTCTTCACGGCTCAATACCCGTGTCGATTCTGCCCCCTGGGATTCTGTACTCGAATCGTCGATGCCCTCTGAGTCTTCACTGGGTGTCCCTGTACCGTGGTAGAAGGCACGAAAGCCCTCGGCATAATCGACGAAAACGCTCCAGTAGTCCTGGGGCACAAAGGCTTGAATTTCCCGTTCTCGTTGGCAGACGAGGTGCAATGTGGCAGACTGCACCCGACCCACGGACTTCGCCCCTATGTCCAAGTTCCACACGAGGGGAGAGCCGCGATAGCCCACCAATTTATCCAAGCAATCTCGGCATCTTCCTGCGCCGATGAGATTCATATCTAACTGCCGTGGACGGGCGATCGCAGCTTTGACAGCCTGCTCTGTAATTTCTGTATAGGTGACCCGCTTGGGATTTTTCAGCCGCAGCTCGTCTGCCAAGTGCCATGCGATCGTCTCACCCTCTCGGTCTGGGTCTGTCGCTAACAAGACTTCAGAGGCTTGTTTCACTTGTTGCCTGAGCTGGGCAATAACGCTTTTGGCTTGGTCACTTCGGGGCACATAGTTACATTTCACCCCACCATTTAGCTCAAACCCTAAGTTGCTCTCTCCATCGTTTGCCAACTCGCGGATGTGACCCACACTCGCCTTGACAACCCAGTCGCTGCCCAAGAACGATTGGATCTTTTTTATTTTTCCAGGCGATTCGACGATTAGCAGTTTCATGGTTTGCGCTTATATCCCTGACCTGATGCTATCTTGCACTTACCTCAAGCGGATCATTGAGGCCTCGCGTCGGCAAGGCATTCAGAAAACTCATCAGCCAGATTAAACGAATGCGTTCGGCTTCAGGAGCCGTCATGGGCAACAGGAACTGCTCTACTCGACAGTTGAAGTAGCCACAGATCTTGAACACGACCTCCATGTCGAGCTTCTGTTTCTGCTGAAGCGGCCACCCTTTCTCAAAAATGGCGATTACCCGTCTGGGAATATCTAACTCTTCAGCCAATTCGGATGCTTTAACGTCGTAAGCAAAGAGAAAATACTCCAGCAAACAGTAGTTCTCTTTGCGAGCGGGTTCTAGCTTGCGTAGATTGCCTGCCCTTACGCTCTTGACCGACTGCTTCTGTTTTGTATCCTGTTTTGTATGCTTTTTGTCTTCGCTACGGCGATGCAGTGCAACAACCTGCGGTTGCCGCGCTGGTGGCACCTCCTTAGCAGGAGTCTTCTGCCTCATATTTTTCCTTTTTAGAAGATAAAAAAGTTCAGCTTCTGAATGGGTTTGCGTTTATTTAAGCTTGACATAATCTGTAAATTTTATACCACAATTCGCAAATCCGTGTTTCTCCGACTCTAGCCCTGAAAAGAACCCCTTCAAGCCTCAAGCCTAAAGGGGTTTCTCTGGAGAACATACGTCACAGTTACCATTGAGTACAATCGGTCTGAACACAGCGCTGAATAAAGATTTTAGTGATTTGCCCAGAAGCTTTACCAGCATTTCGCTCAATCTCTGTCTTAGCTTCTGCTTCATACTGACGATCATAATTAAGAGCAATCTGGAGGTAATGGAGCACTTTAGTCTTATCTCGCTTGATGCGGTAGGCATCTGCTAAAGAAAAGTAATGAGTAGATAGATACTGCTTATTTTTTTCTAAGCTAATTGCTGTCCTTATATCCTCTACTCCTGCATCCCAAGTAAAGGGGTTTTTAATCCTTTCTTCTCCCCTTACATGGTACTCAGAAGGGAGTGTAGCAGGCGCTGACGCTTGCAACGAGAATCCCACTGCACTGAACCATCCATTGAGCCATCCAATGAACACTAGAGCACCTATCCAGAACACTGGCCCTAACCCTACCGAGAAAAACATCGTCAGGGCTATGTTCCTTGAGGCGTCTCTTGCATGACGTTGCTGGTTAGGCGACCACCACATTGAATTTGTCTCCAGTCGGGTAGGAAAGGGGCATCGCTGCCCCTTTCCCCCCTAGAAACCGGACGTGCAGATTTCTAAGCATCCGGCTTGAGCAATTCAACTCATTCTATGATGTACCTTATCGTGGCAGTATTGATGTACCCAATTTAGGTTTCTGGGTTCGTCTTTGCCACCTTTGCTTCTGGGGACTATGTGATGCATTTCTATTGGCTCTCCGTTAAACAACGATTCGCCGCATTCTGTGCATTTGTAGTCCTGTCGTTTTGCGACTTTTTGTTTGGTGCTATTGAATCTTTCGGATTCACTTTTGCTGTTGGTCTTCGATCTGTCTTGCCAGTACTCCCTCAATGAGGGATCGTCTGGTGAGTGATTCTTGATGACCATTGCGTGTCTCTTGATGTTTGTCCAAGAGAACTTGAGCATGTAAGCACCGTTTGTTTTATCTCCGAAGTCCCATTCGCTTTGTCTTGTAAGATTTAGTCTCCCCCAGTACTTATCCCTTTTCCACTTGTGGGGTTTTTTGGGATGTCTGCGTTCGACATATCTTACTTGCCTGGTGAATAGGTAATTGTCCAAATTTCTGAAGGCTTTGCTGGATACTACTTTATTAAGGTAGTTCGCTGTCCCTCGGATTATTGGGTTTACTTCCTTGATAAGAACACCAATATGGGTGCTGCTGTATTTGAGGAATGCCAACCGTATTTTGGATTTGGTTTCCTTGATAATTTTCCTATTAGGTTTTATCAGGAGTTTGTATCCGGTTTTCGTGTTGGAGACTTTGTATTGCCTAATGTGAAAGCCTAGGAAGTCAAATCCCTCTGTTATATGCAGTGTTTTTGGGAGCATCCCAGATTTGCGCTGAGTACAAGTACTTAGAGCGAAAAAGGTAAAACCGTGGGAGAGTCATGGAGTCATCGTTGGAGCGCACAGTTATGACTCCGCAAGAAGAACAAACGCTCAAAGCCCATGCCGACGCGAT
>DATNQK010000228.1:0-3463 GCA_036704065.1 Stenomitos sp. | reverse complement strand
TAGCAGCGGTTTTTGCCGCCAAGCTTTTGCCAGAACCAGGAATCCCTAGCAAAATCATGCCTTTAGGGAACGGTAAACCAGCGGCTTCGGCTTCGGGGGTGAGCAATTGCCCGACGACATCAATGAGAGTCAAGATATTGTCGCAGCCTACCGCCTCACAGTCTGGCTCAGGAATGTGCAGAATGCCCCGAGTGTGGAGCTTGCGTTGTTTGTAGTCTGAGATTGCGTGAATCGGCTCGTCACAAGCCAACAACATGCGCAACTCTTGCTCATAGAGCCCCATGCTAGAGCGCAGCAGCTTGTCGCTGTAGATGCCGTGCTCTTTCAATACCGCAGCCACCTGTGCGGCATTGGGCAAGGGCCAGTATGTTTTCACGACTACACTTTGAAGTGAGGAGCTTAGTTATCTATTTAACCTCCAACTTCTGGGAATGTTTTTAGTTATGCCTGACAGTAACTATAACAGATAGGTGCAGTACTTGGTGCAAACATAGTGCTGTACTTGTGCTAGGCTTCTTGAGAGGTTGTAGATTAAAGGGTGATCAAGAAGTGTCTGAGACCAACGTGCCCACAGAGAAACCTAGGTTTTCAATATCTTTTTCGCCCGATTTTCTAAATCGTCTTGAAGCCTATTGCGACAAGCATTCTGAAACAAAAAGTAAAGTTTTAGAAGATTTGGCAGACATCGTCATTGGCATGTCAGATGAAAACTTGCAAGTTCTAGAGAAATGGGCCAATGAGGAGTTCAGAACTGTTCCCGACCAGATCAAGCACATACTTCATCGTTGTATAAAAGAGCGAAGCTAGAACGCATCGCTCTTGACTGGGGTCTTGAATTGAGTAAGGTTGTTAGCCTGATTGCCCCTCTTGAAGAGCTTGACAGGGGAAGATAAACAGAGTTTGATCGATCAAAACTAAGGAGGTGATGTGCAGGAAATGATTTAAACGTTAAAAAACTCCATCTGGGGAGAAGGAGTTTTGAAACGAAACCTAAATTTGAGGCAGTCTTGGGGACACTAACGCTGATTTAGCGGTCACGATGTTAGGTCGCCCGGATTTCTAATGCAAACATTCTAGTCGCATTCTGTACTAGAGCGCAACTGCATTAGCTAAATTTCCTCTGGAAAGACTGTCTCCACACGCACTACAGCAGTGGAGAAGAATCTATGTATCTATTGCCAGCAGATGGTCGCGTGCAAGAGCAGGAGCGATCATCGTATTTCGTTCAGTCCGTCAACTCGATTTATACCTCACCAGCCTTTGCGGTCATCGTCGGAGGTTCACGACAGGCGAATAGAGCACATTGTCACAGAGAGGTTACACAGCACTTATTACAAAGCCTATGTAAAAGGATCCTCATATCCTCTGTGCAAATTTGCCAGCACAACCTGTTCCACGGCAAGTACCAACCAGTGCCTGAACAAACCCTTTACTTGTCTAGGGAGAGTTGTATCTGCTTGAAGAATCAAGCAGATACAAGCTTTTGTGCTACCCCTAAAACGTTCATGTCTAGGCAACAACCCAGCATCAAGAACCTGAGATGGGGCTTGATGTGAGACTATGTACGCCGAACAACCCATTGCGAAGACCCGACAGCAAAAGCTATCGGGTAAATCGCGCAAATCTTATAAACCTGGCAAACGCCGTGCTTTCGTCGGCCCGTTACCGCTAGATACCGTAGGTCAGCGCCTAGTCGAGCTATTTCCTAACGGTTGGGATTGGATTTATAGCCAAGCCCCCGCAAAAGGAACCTCGCCCGACTGGGAAACCATCAAAAAATATCCCCTGTCGCCCGTCGAACTCTGGTCCTTACATCAAGACCCACACTGCATCATCGGCATCCGTCCAGATAAAGGCACCCGATGGGTCATCCTGGACATCGACACTAGTTCCATCTATCACCCCTACAAAGACCCCACAGCGATCGCAGGCATCCAAGCAGTACTAGAAGGGATCGGCCTTGTGCGTACCCTGATCTGCCGTAGTAGCCATAGTGGGGGACTACATATCTATGTCCCCCTACCTGAAATCATCGGTAGCTATAGCCTCGCAGTTGCCCTCAAACTGCATTTAGAAGCCTCAGGGTATAAAGTGCGGGGAGGTCAACTCGAACTGTTCCCCAACGTCAAACGCTATATCGAACCAGGCAAAGGCTTCAGCCTGTATAACGGCGTGCGCCTTCCCTTTCAACCCGAGAGTGGCTTTCAAGCCCTAGACCAAGACCTGTCCCCCCTGCCGTGGGGACTCGAACAATGGCTGAACGCATTTGACCAATGTGCTGCCCATCAAGATCTGAACCAACTCAAGCAAGCGATCGCCGACGCCGCAGTTAACCACCGGATGCGCCAAGGCGATCGGAGCCCGCAGAGCCTAGAAAGCTGGCAAACGCGAATCGAGCAAGAGAAACAAGGCTGGAGCGGCCCCGGCCAGACCAACGAAAAACTGAAACTGTTCGCCTGTGAAGCCAGAGTCTTCATGGGAATGGACTCACCCGAACAAATCGCCACCTACATCGAACAGACCGCTCGTAATACCCCCGGCTTTTACGAACATAGTAACCATCAAAAAGACCTTGCCCAACGCTCACGGGATGTTGCTGCCTGGGCAATGAAATACTATTGGCCCCTAGGGGGACCAAGCCAGCGCCAGACCGGATATCATGGGCCGCAACAATCGACCATTGACTTTAGCTATCACCAAGCCAAACGCGAAGCAGCCCAGCATCGAATCAAAGATGCCATCGAGCAACTGCAGAGCCACAACCAACTCCCCGCAACCGCAACAGCGAGAGCAAAAGCGATAGTGCAGATAGCCAAGATTAGCCAACACACCCTGTATAAAGCGAGCAACCTCAGCCTGTGGCATCCAGACCACTTTCCAAGCGCAGTCCCAGAAATCAACCCACCCCCCTCAAACAGCACCACCGAACCAGAAATTACACAACCCCCACCCATAGCTCAGCAACTTGCCACAAATAAACCGCTGAACTCCTTAAAGAACAAAGGAATTACACAGCTCTTATATAAAGTAGGGTTTGTAATAATCACCTATTGGAGGGAAGCCTTAGGAGCGCTGGCCCTCAAAGGCCAAAGCGCGACATCAAAGGCGATCACTGCCCCAAATTATCCAGAAAGGGGGGAGTCTGAGGGGGGTGAAATGACTGCTCAAGGTTGGGCGAAATTGAGGGCGTCATTACCGGAACGGTTTCAAGCAAAGCTCAGTGAAGTAGAACGGGCTAAACAGAGACAAAATGAACTGGAAGAACGCTGTCGCAAAGCGCTGCTACAAAAGCAACGGCAACCAAGAACCACGACCCCTACAAACTTGGTTCAACTGGAACTAGAAATTGCCCAACAGTTCCAAGCTCAAGGGAAGACAGACGTTCAGCCACCACAAGTTTCTGATGCTGAAGTGCGATCTGCCATTACGGATGTAGAGAAGGAATGTGATCAACTCATTCTTG
>DATNQK010000227.1:0-7158 GCA_036704065.1 Stenomitos sp. | reverse complement strand
TTAATCCTGTTTCGAGGATGAGGCGCGGTACGGGCTGCGTTTCATAATTAATGTCCCACACCTCCAGTCCAGACATCCAGCCAGCCAGCGGAATGGCACGCTTCGAGAAAATAACGAGCCCAGGTACGACCGTGTCGGCAGAAAGTTGCAGCAGCGAGAGCGGAATGCGCTCTTGAAAGGTAATGTCCCAATCCTGCATCTCAGCTAGATCGGAGAACTTCAAAGACACAAAGGCCCAACCTTCGCCTCGTAAGGCATCGGGCAGCGGCTGTGCTGGCGTGGGTTCAAAGGCTGGAGGCGGCGTAATATTAGCTTTATAGCCCGGATGTTCGGGGTAAACGCTGTCCATCCGCTCTCGCAGCCATTGCACTAGAGCATACGCACGGCGGCTCGCTTGACTCGGAATATTCAGGCTTTCACAGGCGCGCGTAATGATTGTGTTCATGGGACGCCGGAAAAACCGGATTTTATCTGGGGTCGCCGTCTCGCTCAACTGAAACTGCGATCGCCACTGTTCCATCGCATCAGTGAGGGCGCTTTCGAGCCAACGCGCATTGGCTTCCGACCCAGCACAAAACCGCGAAAACTCGAACGTTCGCTCTGCATTACAAACCAAAACTTCCCACAGCTTTTTATCCTGTTCATCCAGAATAGGCCGCGAATAAAAATCAAGCTCCCAAGTTTCTGTCATGGAGGTTTATACAAATGTCCAGGCAAACAATCGAAGATGAAACCAAAAATAAGATGTGACGAAGGCCCCGACTAAGCGCTAAACAGTAACTTGGCTATGTTTGAATTGGCTTCAAGACTAGCCTTCTCAGAAGGATTGACATCCTTTAAGCCGCACACTGCGACGCTTAGTACACTTGGGAATTTGAGAGGCTGACTACAGTTTGCAGCTTACAGTGTCCCGGAACCATCGCAGTAGAGGTGAGCTTGTCTTTCCTACGATTCCAACAAAATTGCGAATCAATGGGAACCCTAAACACCCTAACGACCAGGGTTTCATACTATTGACCCCGATGCAACAGGGGACAACTCAGGAGTGCTTGAAGGTGCTCCCCTTTGTTTTTATCGCTGGCTTGACCCAGTCGCTTCAGCCTTGTCGCTTGACAGGTCGGTTGAGCGTGCATTTGCCACAAAAAAGCTGCAAACCTAGTGCTAGAGCTACGCTTTGTAGCCATGTACAGCGTTTGCAGCGGCATTTCGCTTAAGGCGAGAAAGAGATCAACCTGTATGAAGGCAAACTATGACGGCAGGTTAGTGGCGGGCAAAGCGAGAGCGTGACCCGCCTGCCTGCGTATCAAGGGCCATCAGCCGTTGAATGCGATCTTCGGTGGCTGGGTGTGTCGAAAACAGGCTGCGTAACAAATTGCGGGGTAGAGGGTTAATGATCAATAGGGGTGCAAATGCAGGACTGCCCTCTAAAGGTTGTTGCTGGGCAGAGGCTTCTAGTCTTTGCAAGGCACGGGCTAAAGCACGTGGGTTTCCTGTTAAACGAGCAGCGCCAGCATCGGCAGCAAATTCCCGAGTGCGAGAAATTCCCAGCTGAATAATTGTGGCAGCTACGGGTGCTACAAGCATGGTTACTAATAGCCCAATTGGGTTTTGGCCTTCGTTATTATTGCGGCCTCCGCCAAACCAAAACATGCTGTAGCTCGCCATCTGACCCAAATAGGCGATCGCACCGCCCACCGTTGCTGCAACAGCCTGGGTGAGGGTATCGCGATGGGCAATATGACTGAGTTCATGGGCAATTACGCCTTCGAGTTCTTCTTCGGAGAGCAGTTGGACAATACCTGCCGTCACTGCAACAGCCGCATGTTCTGGATCGCGACCTGTGGCAAATGCATTCATGCTGTGGCTAGGAATCAGGTAAACGCTTGGCATGGGCAAATTTGCCCGCTGTGCTAACTGCTGAACAATGCGGTAAACGCCAGGTGCCGACTCCGCCGAAATCGGCTGTGCGCCATAGGCCGCAAGCGCAATCTTGTCAGAGAAAAACCAAGAGCCTAAGTTCATCGCGGCTGCTAGTCCTAGGCCAATCAACGAACCTGAGGAATTGCCAAATAGCAGCGTACTGACTGCAATTAGTAAGCCGCTCAAAAGACCCAAAAGTGCGACGGTTTTAATCTGGTTCATAGTAGATTTACGGTGCAGAAAGGGAAGCCGCAAGACAATTGCGATTAGGGTTTGACAATCTCCCTAACAACGTCTTGGACTACTCCTATTCTAGGCATCTAAGATTTTGCTTGAACAGTTGAAAAACACGCTTAAACGTTCGGTTTTCCCAACTCTAAAGCTCTATTTCTTGCCCTTGCAACAGAAGTGGAAATCATGCTTCTAGAACTGTAAGTTGCCTTTCGCTCTCTGCTAGGTGTCTTTAAAGTTTGAGAAAGGAAAGTCTTCAGCCGATGCCTAAAATTTGTTTCAGCAGGGTTTGATCCTTGGGCTTGGCGCTAAATCGTCCGTTTTCGATGTCGCGTATCCAGCTTTGACTTTTCCCTGTTTTGAGGGCTAAGTCTCTCTGACTCCAACCTAGGGTTTGTCGAGCCGCAGTAATGTGTTTCCCTTCTAGCAGGGTGCGTGCCAGTGGGGGTGATGTAGAAGAACGTGACTTGTTTGAACGCTTGCGCTCTGGTTTGCGCTCTGGTTTGCGCAAATTTTGTTCCCAGTCGGGTGGAACCTCAAACCCAATCAACCTTGCGTTCATGAGGCGATTCCATTTGCCCCGTGGCCCTGAGTCGGTTAAGCGGTTGCTTAGGGTGCCATCGTTGGTCCAAAATTCCAGTGCTTCTTCAGCATCGTCTGGCAGGTCGGCTAACTTGGCCCAAAGGGGTTGAATGTCTTCAGGGTAGGTCACTGGATCAAAGACCGGACGCAGTCCGTGATGGTTGAGAACTTCTAAATCGCTTTCAAAGGTGCGCAATAGCCGTTTGCGTTCTTCCCGCCCTGTGGTTGCGCGTTCGACTTTACTGGTGCCATAGGCCACCCGCATCAGAGTGGGAACTGTAATCCGTTGTTCTTTGCCCACCTTTGTTTTGAAGAGAAGCCAAAGCATCATTCGCACTGCTCCTTCATGTTGCTGCCACAGACCCATCACAGCAGTGAGGAGCGAGTGGGGCAAACTGCTGTACTGGTAAAAGGCGGTTCGATCTTTGCAATCTTTACGGTTCAAAAAATATTGAGTCCAAAGCCCTGCTTGAATTCGAAATGTCATGCCAACGAGATGTTTGTAGCCTAATTCATCGGCTTGAAAATGATGTTCAGTGCTTTGCAGGTGCCATAGACGGATGTTTTCTAAGTGGAAGGCTCGAATTTTGCCCTGTTGGGGCCAATCGATGGTCGCCATCAGAGAACAGGGTTGCTCGACAAGTTCTTTAATCAGTGAGAGCTTGGCGATTTTGCTGAGATCTTTGCGTTTATCAAGACCTAGATACAGCTCAATTTGGCGATCATCGATTTCAAAGGATTCTTGCCAGGGCTGTTCTAAGGTTGTGGCATAGGCTGAGTACAACAGATGTAAACAAGCAGCTCTAATATCTAGGGCTGCAATGCGATCGCCTGCTTGAGGGGCGCTTAGCGGAGCGGACGATTGGCCTTCTAACGTTTCGGCAATCCGAAAGGAAATGCTGCCACGATTTTGGGTGATAGCGCGACCGTAATACAAGATGCCATTCTCATCCGTTTGCCAAGGGAGCGTTTGACGCTGAGCCAGCACATTGCATAACTCCCAAGAGACAATTGCCGAGGCAAAGGGATGATTTTTACCATTCACAAATAAGGGTGTATTAGACAGCGGTCGTCCATCGACTTTGAGCCGTCCTTTTTTTGCTTGCCAGGGGACAGGCGAATTCACCGGACAACTGATCGCACATATCGGCTCGTCTGCATAATCTTCGCAGTCATTGCAAAGCGTTGGGTCAATCCAATATTCGGAACCAATAATCTTAATCGCGCCTTGTGGACACAGCGGCACGCAAGTATCGCATTGATCGCATCGATTGGTAATGGCATGGGCCATGTCTGTGCAATCCCCATTACAACGAGTGGGCTGGATTGGGTAGAGAACGAAGACGGAAACAAAGAAGCTGACGTAACTTTTTGTTGAAGCGCTGACAAACGATGACTTGAGCGTGTGTTGATGCCTAAGCCTCCACGCCAGAGGGAAATACCAAAGTGCAGACCTAAGCTGAAACTGAATCTTAGGTTATATGACTTAAACGGTATTCGGTTTTATTGTCTCTAAGCAGTAACAAACGGACTGTTCAAGTCGAGCATTTCCAATTTTCTTAAGATTGTCGTGCAAGGCTTGTCTTGCATCTTGATTGGGGATCGAGTATAGAAGAACTAGGGAACTGGAAATTAAGAAACTCAAAGCTGCGTCAACTTCATGTGTTAGGCGCGACGTCTCTTCATGGGTACTTATTTCTACAGTGACTAACCTCAAATCATTACTCAAATTTAAATTGCACGCGATATTAATTGCGCCATTTGCATTGGTGCGTCTGTGTTTTGGTGCTGCTGTTGGTACCAAAGATAGACCAAATCTTCATTATTTCTCAAGCTATTTAAATAGCTAGGTTTTAATACGATGGTGTTGGTTGTTACCGCATTTTTTGGCTTTTCTCTTTGTACTCTTCTTCAGTTACTTGTTTTGCAGCTCTTCGTCGCGTATGCAGCTTGACTGCATTTCTAGGTTGCGATTATGAAACAAATTCCGACTTCTCTACTCACGCTCGTTGCAGGTGTTCTGATAGCACTTGTGAGTTTATGGGTAGGTCAAAATCATCATCTTTTGCCAGAGCAAGCTTCCCAGCAAGCTGTGTTAGTCGACAATTTTTTTAACACAATGGTAACAATTGCTACTGCACTTTTTATTGTGGTGCAAGGTGCAATTGTGCTGTTTGCGATTCGTTTTCGCCGTCTCAAAAATGATGATACAGATGGCTTACCGCTAGAGGGAAATGTGCCTCTAGAAATTTTTTGGACTGCGATTCCAGCCATTATCGTGATCTGGCTGGGTGCTTACAGCGTTGATATTTACACGCAAATGGGTGGCTTTAGTCCGACTGGACATGGGGCTGGCCTATCCATGGCGCATCATCATGGTGCCCCGGCACATCCTGCTGCACCTGGGGATGCGATCGCAGCACCCTTAGCCAATGCTGATCTGAAGGCTACTGCGACCGTTGCAGTGTCCCTCGATCAAGCCTCGGAGTCTAGCCAATTTGGCATTGGTGCTAGTCCACAAACCATTGGCAAATCCGCCGATGTGGTGGTTAACGTTACTGGGTTGCAGTATGCCTGGTTATTTAACTACCCGCAGGATGGCGTCACGACTGGGGAATTGCATGTTCCTCTGGGCAAAGAGGTGCAACTGAACATTACGGCCACCGATGTAATTCATTCATTTTGGGTGCCGCAGTTCCGCTTGAAGCAGGATGCACTTCCAGGCCAGCCTGCGGAATTGCGCTTTATTGCTACAAAAACGGGCGAATTTCCGGTTGTTTGTGCTGAGTTGTGTGGCTCTTACCACGGTAGTATGCGCACCAGAGTTTTGGTGCAAACGCCCGAAGAATATGACCGTTGGCTCACAGAAAATCGAATTGCTCAAGCGGATAACGGTAGCCCAGTGCAGGTTGCTGATGCAGCCCAATCTGAGTCATTGCCTGCAGTACAGTTGGCTGCTCGCCTGCAGCAGGATTGGGGCGTCAATGCCGATGTTATTGCTCAATTGCACGCCCATCACGGTTAGGACAGTAGACGTTTATGGAAACAACGCAAACCTCTGTTGCCCCTGCATCTGAGGGGAAAGTCGCGGTTCATCCCGATGCTTGGAAGTGGTACGACTACTTCACCTTTAATACCGACCATAAGGTGATTGGGATTCAATACTTGGTCACGGCTTTTGTGTTCTATTTAATCGGTGGGTTGATGGCAGTAGCCCTGCGTGTCGAATTGGCAACCCCTGACCCCGATTTCCTCGATCCCAGCCTCTACAACGCCTTTATGACCAACCACGGCACTATCATGATTTTTCTCTGGATCGTGCCCAGTGCCATTGGTGGATTTGGTAATTTTTTGGTGCCCTTGTTGATTGGGGCGCGGGATATGGCGTTCCCAAAGCTCAATGCGATCGCCTTTTGGTTGAATCCACCTGCAGGTGCATTGCTGTTTGCAAGCTTCTTTTTCGGGGGCTCTCAATCGGGGTGGACGGCGTATCCGCCCTTGAGTTTAATTACGGCTAATAATGCCCAGTCCCTATGGATTTTGAGCATTGTCTTGGTGGGGACGTCTTCCATCCTCGGTTCACTCAACTTTGTGGTGACCATTCTGAAGATGAAGGTTCCCAGTATGCGCTGGGATCAGTTGCCGCTGTTCTGTTGGGCCATTCTGGCAACCTCGGTTTTGGCCTTGCTGTCCACGCCAGTTTTGGCAGCAGGGTTAGTGCTGTTGCTGTTCGATATTAATTTTGGGACCTCCTTCTTTAAGCCAGATGCAGGCGGGAATGTGGTGCTGTACCAGCACTTATTCTGGTTCTATTCTCATCCGGCGGTCTACCTCATGATTTTGCCGATCTTTGGCATCATGTCGGAGGTGATCCCAGTTCATGCGCGTAAACCCATCTTTGGCTATAAGGCGATCGCCTATTCCAGCTTGGCCATTTGTGTGGTGGGGTTATTTGTCTGGGTTCACCATATGTTTACCAGCGGAACGCCGCCCTGGATGCGGATGTTTTTCACCATTTCCACACTGATTGTGGCCGTGCCCACGGGCGTGAAAATTTTTGGCTGGGTGGCAACCCTATGGGGCGGAAAAATCCGATTCACGAGTGCCATGCTCTTTGCCATTGGGTTGCTGTCTATGTTCGTGATTGGTGGTCTGGGTGGCGTTACCTTAGGGACAGCTCCCTTCGACCTCCATGTCCACGACACCTACTATGTGGTGGGGCATTTCCACTACGTCTTATTTGGCGGATCGGTGTTTGGCATTTATGCCGGGATCTATCATTGGTTCCCGAAGATGACAGGACGGCTCTTAAACGAACCCTTGGGTCGCCTCCATTTTCTGCTCACCTTTGTGGGCACGCACCTGACCTTTTTGCCCATGCATGAGCTGGGGCTACAGGGCATGCCGCGCCGTGTGGCGATGTAC
>DATNQK010000226.1:0-1938 GCA_036704065.1 Stenomitos sp. | reverse complement strand
GCTTTTGCGCACAGCCTTAGACCTCAAGAATGTGTCGCTGCAATCTCCACGTCAAATGGAACTGATCTTGGAGCGCCTTTCCTCGGAAAATATGAGTTGGCGCTTATCGCTGCCTGAACTGGAAGGGATGCGACGGACGCTAGATGCTGCTGCCAATCGCCTGTCTTTTAGTATTGTGGTGGGTGCGTTAATTATGGGTGCCGCAACAATGGCGGCCCAAGCCCAAAATAGCGAGTTGATGCGGATTAGTGATGGGCTATTTATTGCCGCCAGTGTGATCGGGTTATGGCTGGTGATTAGTATTATGCGCTCTGGTCAGCTCAAATAGGGCCTAAAAAGACTAGCCGCTCCTAACAACACAAACCCAGATTTCAAAGGTGGGCTGTGTTATTAGGAGCGGTATAGTTGGGTCTCTAGTGTTAGGCCTGACTGCCAGGGGAACCCTTTCTCAAAAGCAGGAGTTCAAAACTTCGCGTTGCGTTTGAGTTTAGAGAACAGCCTTGGCACACAGTCGGCTTAGGTTAACCTGGAGACCCACGCGTTTACTACTATCTGGCATGGGCATCACCTCCTAAATCCTGGACGGTTAAGAAACGGTTGACAAGCAACCTGTTACTTCGTCTAAGGTAACACATAAATTTCAATGGGTGGGGGGATATCTCAATTTCCACCAACGGTGAGTACGGCCAAAGTTACAAAACTTTTCCCTGGCTCACAACTAAGCATCAGCCTTTATTGGTGAGACGCTGCGATCGCCGAAAAGGCACGAAAATCCTCATCCTTCTGGCTCAGGTTTACCCATTCCACCCCTAGCTTTGCGAAGGTCTGGGCTAGCTTGGCGCAGGCGGGCCGCTCCGTTGCATAGTGGCCTGCATCAACCAGAATCAAATTGCGATCGCGACTTTCTTGAAACTGATGAAACTTACAATCTGCGGTCAGGTAAAGTTGCGCTCCTGTTTGGCTTGCCGCTGCTATATAACTTGCGCCAGACCCACCCAGCACAGCCACCCGTTCGATGGGTTGTTGCCTGTCTGTGACAGGCGAACAGAGTAAGTCCGCAGGCTGAAGAGCGGATTGAATGTGCTCTAAGAAGCGTTGCAAGGGTTGTGCAGGAGTTAAGTTACCCACCCGTCCATAGCCCAAGCCGTTTTGCGTGGGTTGGATTGGTTCGGTTTGGTGTAAATGCAGCAACTGTGCCAACACATCAGCAGTGCCATCTGCCACTTGGTCAAAGTTAGTGTGGGCACTATAAACGCCAATCCCATGCCTGATGGAGAGCTGAATCATGTCGCCAATGGGGTCGCCCTGGCACACAGACTTCAGACCACCAAAGATTAAGGGGTGATGCGCAAAGATGAGGTTCACAGGGGTGCCTTGTTGGGTTAGGGCGATCGCCTCTTCCATCACAGCCAAGGTGGGGGTTAAACACACCAACACCCGAGCCGGGGCATCCAGAATCCCCGGTTCAATTTGCCAACCGCAGTTATCCCACTTTTCTTGCCAAGCCGGATTGGCCCAAGCTTCAAACCAACGAATAAGTTCTGCTATCTTCATGAGCAAATTTTACAAGAACCTATCCCACTATTGTTGAAACCATTAATCTGTCGCTCCAAAGTGTCCGTAAAATAGCGCAAAATCATATTAGTGGGATAGGTTCAAGGACAACGCGTCAATCTTGAAGGGTTCACCTGGCCTGGAGTGAACGTGCCAAGGCTTAAAGGATAAAGGCTTAAAGGATACAGATGCACTTCTAGCGTGGGTCTAAAAACCGTAGCCGTAAATTGCCAGGGGGGGCTAAGGTAACGCCCCGTCGCACTGGAGTAATGGGGCGTTGATCGGTCAGTTCAAAGCGATACTTCGACAGCAACACAGCCAACACCTGTTTCATTTCCATTAATGCAAAGGCCACGCCAATGCATCGGCGCGCACCACCGCCAA
>DATNQK010000225.1:0-1774 GCA_036704065.1 Stenomitos sp. | reverse complement strand
GTGGTTTCTTCGCTCATTGCCCGTGCTGTCTTTGGCGTTCAAGCGGAGTTCGATTTACCCAGCTATCAGGTTCTGAGCAATTGGGAGTGGTTGTGTTACCTAGGCTTGGGGATTCTTGCGAGTGGGGTTTCCTTAGCCTATACCCAGCTCATTCGGCTGTTCCAGACGGCGTTTCAAGGAGAGCAGCCTCGCGTGTCTTGGCTGGGTAAATTGCCCACATGGGTTAAGCCCGTGATTGGGGGTGCAGGTGTGGGCTTGATGGCCCTCATCGTGCCGCAAATTTTAGGCATTGGCTACGACACCTTAGAAGTCATCCTCAAGGGTGAAGCCTTCCCTTTGCAGACTTTGATTTTGTTTTTAATCGCGAAGCTGATTGCTACGGCCTTAAGTTTAGGCAGCGGTCTTGTAGGAGGTATTTTTGCACCAGCGATGTTTTTAGGCGCTTGCCTGGGCGCAATTTATGGCCAAGTTTTGAATACAGTGCTGCCTCCGGCCATTGCCGATGTCATTGCTTCGCCTGCGGCCTATGCAATGGTTGGGATGGCAGCAGTGCTGGGTGGTAGTGCGCGTGCCCCGCTGACGGCTATTTTGTTGTTATTCGAGTTGACCCGCAATTACCTGATTATCTTGCCGTTGATGGCTGCCGTGGGCGTCAGTGTGTGGATCGTCGAGCGCATGAATGCCATGCCGGCTGTTGCTGCACTGGCGTTGCCGCAGATGGGGGTCAGTGTGAAGCAATCTGACGCTCCGGATTGGCTGGCACAGGTACCAGTTTCTGAAGTGATGGGCACTGATTACTTCGCGCTTTTAGACACCACTGCGGTTGACGATGCTGGATGGTCGATGGTGAAGGCTAAGCGCTCTACGATTTTGGTCTTAGATGAAGACAAGCATTTGGTGGGGATTGTGACCTTGGCAGATATTCGGCGGCATCTATCGCCTAGTGCTGCTCATGCTTCTGACCCCTCCGTCTCCACAGGAACGCTGCCTAAAGCCCTAAAGGATATCTGCACCAAGGAAATCTTGTGTGCCTATCCCGAAGAGTCGGTAAAGGCCGCGACGACTCGCATGACTGCACGAGGTTTGCAGTTGCTGCCCGTGGTTGCACCCCTACAGCCGCGAGTTGTTTTGGGTGTCTTGGAACGGCATCAAGCAGATAGAGTGGTCGATTTTGCCACGACCCAGGCAGCGCTGGCTGCCCATGATCTAGCCATTGCGCCTCCTGCATCGATTCCAGATAGGATGACTAAAGATTAAAAAGATTAGGTATAAACCGCAGGCTTGCTTTGACAGATCCAACGTTCGATTTAAAGGGAACCAATCTCTACCTCATCGGCATGATGGGGGCAGGCAAAAGTACAGCAGGCCAGTTGTTGGCCCAGCGACTGGGCTACCAGTTTTTTGATACCGATGCAGTTATTACCCAGGCGGCAGGCTGTAGTATTTCGCAGATTTTTGCGGAGTCCGGGGAAGCGGTCTTTCGGAACTTAGAAACCCAGGTCTTAAGTCAATTGGCAGCCCATAAGCGCTTAGTGGTGGCGACGGGAGGTGGCATTGTATTAGAGCGCATGAACTGGAGCCACCTGCGTCATGGCTTAATTGTGTGGCTTAATCCTACCCTAGAAACCCTGTGGCAACGGCTCCAAGCAGATACCACTCGGCCCCTATTACAAGACAGCAATCCGCGCCAAACCCTGGAGCAGTTGTTAATGCAGCGACAACCGCTCTATCAACAAGCCGATTTGTGTATTGAAATAACACCTGAACACGATGC
>DATNQK010000224.1:0-5790 GCA_036704065.1 Stenomitos sp. | reverse complement strand
CCACAACCAACGCAATTAAGAGCACAAAAAAAACTTTGTCCGCAATCTGGGAGACAATCTGGCCTGCCCAAAGGGTTGCAAATGCACGGTTATGGATTAGGGCTCGAAAACCGCTACTGGAAGAACCAGGTCCAGAGGTTTGCATAGATGAAAGTTTGCGGCGGCAAGATCGCATGAATTGCCTTCAGGTCATTGACGAGTATCGCATACATGTAAAAGCACTTGACGGGCCGCAGAATAATAAGACTCTGGCAGCAAGCAACGCCCTACTTTGCTAAGATACCCTTTCCCAAAATTAGAGCGACACGGCTCCTGATGCAGCGTTGCTTGAAATCCAATCGGAGGATAAGGGCTCAGCCAATTCGCTGAGATTAAAACGTTGCGGTAAAAAAAAGGGCAAGAACCCGATGCTCTTGCCCATCTCGTTTTGCTGTTTGTCTGTAGTGGAGCTTGATTGATCAATACAGCCTAGCGCGGCCCCTTCCGTCTGAAGCGGATGCGGTAGACTGATGCAGTCTTAGGTTGAACCGTTACCATTCTTGGGTTGAATCAGCCCGTACCCTCCATGATTACGTTCGTAAATCACGTTAATCTGTCCGGTTTCGACGTTATGGAACACATAAAAATCGTGATCCACAAGTTCTAGGCGCTCAAGGGCCTCTTTGACCGACATGGGCGGCATAGCAAAGTATTTCGAGCGCACCACTTCCTCTGGCAGGACTGGCTCCTGGGTTTCAGGCAGGGTTGCAACTGCAACTTGCTCGGCAGCTTCAACCTCTTCGCGGTTGCGCAGATAAGACTGGTCTTGCCGTTTTTCTTTGTACTTACGTAGTTGACGTGCAATCTTGTCAGAAACAAGATCGATGCTGGCATAAAGATTTTCTGAACTTTCCTCTGCGCGAATTACTGAACCATTCACAAAAATCGTAACTTCGGCACTTTGACTGGTGCTAATTCGAGGATTGCGAGCCACCGATAAGTGAACGTCGATTTCGGTTGTTAGATTCTGGTAATGACTTGCGGCTTTCTCAATTTTTTGATGCACATATTCGCGAATCGCATCAGTGACCTCAATATTCTTACCGTGAATCACAAACTTCATAGGGTAGCCTCCCCTAAATCCAGTGTTAACCACACCCTAACACTTTGTTTACCTACCTTAGAATGCTAATTCAGGGGTCTTTAAGATGATTTTTATTCCTTGACAATTCGTAATTATATTAAGGGTTACATCCCGTGGATCTACGCTTGATTTTTACCGCAATGCTGAAGGGGAATCGCATTGGAATCTGAATTCCACTTGCCACGATCTTGCTGGCTATATCGCTATGGGGTAGTCTCTTATACCCAGGCCTGGGAATGGCAACGGGCCTTGGTGCGCCGCCGTCTCAGCAATTTAGATGGGCCTGAGGCTCTTTTGTTGCTGGAACATTGGCCCGTTTATACCTTGGGTCAAGGTGCAACATTGGATCACGTCAAGTTTGATCTCCAGGCAAAACCTCAGATTTTGCATCGCACTGAGCGCGGTGGAGAAGTGACCTATCACTGTCCGGGTCAAGTAGTCGGCTATCCCATCTTGAACCTACGCTGGTTCCGCCAAGATTTGCATTGGTATCTGCGACAGTTGGAAGAGGTGGTACTGATGACCCTGCGCGATTACGGCTTAGAGGGCGATCGCATTCCTGGCCTAACGGGGGTATGGCTGGAGGGGTATAAGGTGGCCGCAGTGGGGATCAAGGTCAGCCGCTGGATTACCATGCATGGGTTTGCCCTCAATGTTTGCCCTGACCTGAGTGGATTTAGCCAGATCGTCCCCTGCGGTATTGCAGATCGTCCTGTAGGACGCCTTTCGGACTGGGTGCCGACGATTTCGGTCGACGAGGTCAAAGAACGCCTTGCTACCAATTTTGCAGCACTCTTTCAGGTTGAATGGGTGGAGGGGCCTAGCCTATCTGAATTGGAAACTCTAGAACGACTAGACCCTAATCCAGAGCGCATCAGCGTTGAAGTGGGAACTCCCCCTAGCGTTTAGAGTCAAACAACTGCATGAACGTTAAGCATCTTTGTTTTCGCACGCTCCTGACCAGTGCTGGGGTAGGTCTTGCCCTGGTACCTGTACTATGGGCCACTTCGCCGCTGCCCAGCCAAGCAACCCTTCAAGATAGCCCTAAAGCGCTGGTAGACCAAGCCTGGCAGATTGTTCAGCGCAACTATGTGGAACGCACCTTCAACCATCAAGATTGGCAAAAAGTGCGATCGCAGTATCTGGCCTCAACCTACAACTCCAAAGAGGCCGCCTATCAAGCGATTCAGACCATGCTGGCCACCTTAAAGGATCCTTATACTCGTTTTTTGTCGCCTGCCGATTTGAAAGACCTGACCAGTAACCTCTCAGGCGATTTTGTAGGCGTCGGCCTCACCGTCAGCCTTGACCCTGCCACCCGCGAATGGATTGTGGAGAAGGCCTTTGACGAGTCTCCCGCAGCAACCGCAGGCATTCAACCTCAAGATATTATTGTGAGCCTGAATGGTAAGGCAACAGCAAAGATTGACCCTGCCAACGCTGCACCTTACCTGATTGGTCCGGTGGGCAGCAAAGTCGAGCTGCAAGTGCGTCGCAAGCAGCAAAGCTTAGCCTATACCTTGGTGCGCGAGCATATTAACTTAAACCCCCTCACCTACCGTGTTATTCCCTCTTCCTTGGGCTCGGTGGGCTATATTCGCCTACCGATTTTTACGACAAAATCCGCAACCTCAATGGAGCAAGCGCTCAAGCAGCTAGAGTCTCAAAAGGTAACAGGGTACGTGCTGGATCTGCGGGGTAATCCGGGTGGTGTGTTGGATGCAGGCATTGCGATCGCCCGTCAGTGGCTCTCTGGGGGCACCATTGTATCGGTGCAAGAACGTGACCAGCCTAAGGTCATGATTCAGGCCACCCAGCAGGCGCTTTCTTCTCGTCCCCTCGCCGTACTTGTGGATCAAGATTCGGCTAGTTCCAGCGAAATTTTAGCTGCTGCGCTGCAAGAGAATCGGCGGGCGGTACTCGTGGGGGCCAAAACCTTTGGCAAAGGTCTGGTGCAATCCTTTGAACCCCTTCAAGACGGCTCTGGAGTATTGGTGACGATTGCGCAATACTTCACACCCCAAGGGCACAACATTAATCACATCGGCATTACACCGGATGTTTCCACAGACACAAACCCGCCCAATAGCACCGATTTCAGCCAGGATCGCCAATATCAAGCTGGATTAGCCGCTCTAGCCCGCACCCTCGGCAAAGCTGCACCCACAACGCGTCCTCAATAAAAAAGCCAGCTCCATCACAAGCTAGCTTTACCCAAAAAATCAGTTACGTTGTATTTCAAGTGGAGGAGCCCATCTGCGCGTTCCCCAACGTTGCAGCGGCTTGTTTAAATTCCTTCACAATCCTATAGTAGTGTATCAAAGGACACAAAAGTTAATTTATAAAGCTTTACATTTGTTCCCTTCGATTCCATAACTTCCCCTAATAGATAGAGGGTAGAGATTGTTTTAGGTGATAACCGTGGGTTTATCCATTCCCGTTAAGGTTCGAATCTGGGCCACGGTGTCGGCAATCTGAATCAGGTCTTGCAATGCCACTTGGGGGTCGAGGTTGTGGTGGGCCGGATCAGCTTCGAAGGATTCGACATAAAGTCGCAAAGTAGCGCCTTGAGTGCCTGTACCTGAGAGACGGAAGACAATTCGCGCACCGTCGGTAAACCCAATGCGCACCCCTTGCTTGGTGCTCACACTGCCATCGATGGGATCGGTGTAGCTAAAGTCGTCGCTATAGGCAACTTCGCGATCACCAAATCGTTGACCTTTGAGGGTAGGTAGGGCATCCCGCAGTTGAGAAATCAGGGTATTGGCGCGATCGCTTTCGATGGCTTCGTAATCATGGCGCGAGTAGTAGTTGCGACCAAAGGTTTGCCAGTGCGATCGCATGATTTGTTCAACCGATTGCTGCTTCACGGCCAAGATATTCAGCCAAAACAGAACGGCCCACAGCCCATCTTTTTCGCGGATGTGGTTTGATCCGGTGCCAAAGCTTTCTTCACCACAGAGGGTTACTTTACCGGCATCCATCAGGTTGCCAAAAAATTTCCAGCCTGTGGGGGTTTCGTAGCAGTCAATTCCCAGCTTTGCTGCCACCCGATCTGGTGCTTCACTGGTCGGCATGGAACGGGCGATACCTGCAATGCCACTCTTGTAGCCAGGAACGACGCTGGCATTGGCGGCTAACACAGCCAAGCTATCACTGGGCGTCACAAAGAAGTGGTTGCCTAAAATCATGTTGCGATCGCCATCGCCATCGGATGCCGCACCGAAATCGAGGGGATCGATGCCAAACATCCGCTCTACGAGGTCATGGGCATAGACAAGGTTGGGATCGGGGTGGCCACCGCCAAAGTCTTCGAGCGGGATACCATTTTGCACAGTGCCCACAGGCGCACCCAAACGGGTTTCAAAAATACCGCGTGCGTAAGGCCCCGTTACAGCATGCATGGCATCCATGCACATGCGGAAGGAGCCACCTGTCAACAGGCTATGGATGCGATCAAAGTCAAACAAAGATTCCATGAGGGCTTGGTAGTCCGTCACGGAATCAATCACTTCAACGGTCATCTCACCGAGTTGGGTTTCACCGAGGCGATCTAGATCGACATCGCGAGCATCCAAGATGAGATAGCGGTCGATGACCTGAGTGCGCGCAAAAATTGCATCTGTGATTTTTTCCGGTGCAGGGCCACCATTGCTGATGTTGTACTTAATGCCAAAGTCACCGTTAGGGCCACCAGGGTTATGGCTGGCAGACAGGACGATTCCGCCTAAGGCATTGTATTTACGGATGACGCAGGAAACAGCGGGGGTTGATAAGACGCCGCCTTTACCCACCTTGATACGAGCAACACCATTGGCTGCGGCCATCTTCAAAATAATTTGAATGGCTTGGCGATTAAAGTAGCGACCATCGCCACCCAGGACGAGGGTTTGCCCTTTGAGCGACTCTAAGCTATCGAATATGGACTGGACGAAGTTTTCAAGATAATGCGGCTGCTGAAAGACCGTAACAAGTTTCCGCAAGCCTGAGGTACCGGGCTTTTGATCTAAATAGGGCTGGGTCGCAACCGTCTGGATCGTCATCTATACAAATCTCCGATGCAACAAGTCGGCAGAGGATATGCCATCTATAGTATCGGAGTTGAGGACGAGGCCAGCGGTTTTAGGTAAGCCAGTCGGTCCTGCACATGTAGATCTTCGGCTGGTGAACTGTTGTGAATGGCAAAGATAGGAGGGTTCAAGGGTGAGGCTACGCTCATCAGCTTGCAAGAATGAAGTGAAGCGATAGTACTTACCCTCAGTCGTTCTTTCTCAGTGAAATCATAATGTTTTCTAAGGGCAATGGATAGACTATAACCTTACTTTTAATTGTTCTAAAGGATGGATAAGAGGAGGAAGATTATTATGAATCGTTGACCAGGTAATCCGTAAATTGATTTGAAAATATTCATGAGCCATGATGTTTCTCATCCCACTCATCAGTCGCTAGGGAAGTTCAGGCCTTAAAGCCTGAACCTCAGCAGGAGTATTAATCGCTGCTTCACCAATGACAATGAAGTCATAAAGCACAGCTTTAATAACAGTCTCGTTTTGAATAAATTCCTCAAAGCTCATGCCAAAGGTTCGAGTCTGGATGGCATCAATGGCATGAAGGATATCTTGGATTCGTTCTTTGGCAGATCTAGAAGACATGGATGGCCTCTTCCA
>DATNQK010000223.1:0-10290 GCA_036704065.1 Stenomitos sp. | reverse complement strand
CCTGCTTCTGTGCCCAGGTCGAAAGCAGTGGTGGGATTTAGATTTCCAGATAGATCTAACGACTCCAACTGGGTACCTCTGGCAATATCTTGTTCATCCATATGACTCAAGAAATCGGTGAAGTCTTCTCGCTCTTCCCCGGAGTTATCAGAGAAGGAATGCATCGATTGGATAGAGGTCATGTCTTCTGAAAAATCTAAGTCCTCAGCGATGGGCAGTTCAGCATTGACCCTTGTCCCATCCATATAGTTGGCGTCATCTTGTACGTCGGTATGTTGTTCGTCAGACATCGAGCCCTCTTTTTGTGAACCTTTTTTACCCATGAGCAGTGTAATGTCATCATCATCATCTTCAAATAAGTCAGAGGACTCAACTGATTCCGACGAATCTGTAAAGTTGTCCTCAAAACTTTGGTCTTCAAATAACAGATTGCGCCACCCCGTATGTGACTCAGCCGTTGGAGCGTTAACCTGATTAGGAACTAAATTGAGAGGAGGTTGATCTGCTCGGTTTTGAGAAGAAATAAGTCCTGCTTGAATTTGAGTGACTTCTCCATTGTCAAAGGAAAAATCACTCCATTCGGGTTCAGCATTGGCACTGTTTGTGGGTGCAGCACCTAGACTTTGAGAAATATCTGACAGGCTATTTTGCGCACAGTTTAAGAGTTCTGGGTCATTGGTAGTTTGCAGAACCTGATGATAGTAGCGTTGGGCCATGTCATATTGTTTGAGACAGCTATAAATATGGCCGCACAACAACTGTAGGTTAGGGTCATCGGGATACTCCGATACCAGCGCATTGGTCAGCGAGGCAGCGTCTTGGTAGTGCCCCTGCATATAAGCACTCACTGCTTGTTGATATTGTTGTGCATATTGAGTACTGAATGCCATTGAAATGCTCCTAACAGTTGTTTGAGGGGAATCTGGGCTTCGTATCGGTTGTGCAACTAAAGTATAAAGCCAGAGTTCTTTAAGAATTGGATTGCAATATCGTTTTGAATGAGCTGATGTGTAAATTGAGAAACACTATCAAGGATTTGAGCTAAGCCATTGGATAACACGGATACACGGTTTTAAGCTGCCCATCGCGCCGATCGGAGAATAGAAGCTGCATCTAATAACCGAAGGGATTGCTCTGAAATGCCACGCCATTCTCCTCTTAAAAAGGGAATCATGCTGTCAGAAACATGGTTGGAAAGTGGCGAGAGGTTCTCTATGCTGAGCCACTCCATCCCTTTAACTTGTTCTACGGCTAACCCAATCATAATGTCTTGAAATTCAACGACAATGACGGAAATTTCTGCGCGTTCAGTATTTAGGGATCGGTTACTGCCGAGAAACTGTCCAATGTCTGACACCCAGATGACCTGACCTCGGAAGTTAAGAACGCCCATCAGCAGCGGGGAAACATTCGGAATTAAGGTGATTTGATCCGGGCCAATGGATAGCACTTCGCGAATCCCCATGGCCGATAAGGCAAATTCTTCTCCCGATTCGATGAAGAAGCGTAGGTATAAATCTCCTTCAGGTTCTTGTCGTGAAGAAAAGTTGGATAGATTTTCTTTGGTGTCAAAATCTGACAAGTCGGCCCCACCGAACATAGTACCTAACCCTGTAATAATTTCTGGATGGTAGACAAAAGCTCTGTTGGTTGAAAGGGTTTAGACAGGTATGCATCTGCCCCCTGTTTCATGCCCCAGTAACGATCAAATTCCTCTGCTTTGGACGAGCACATAACAACAGGAAGATGGTTCATGCTCGGGTCGGATTTGATTTTGCGGCAGACCTCGTACCCATTCATGCGAGGCATGATAATGTCAAGCACTACGATGTCGGGCTGCACTCTTTGAATTTGCTCCCAGGCTTCGACTCCATCCGTTGCGACTAGAACGGTTAGTCCTACTTGCTCTAGTACACTACTCATTAGTTGACGCTGAGTCATACTATCATCAACAATCAACACCTTAACCATGCGTCGATACCCTGCTGCTGTGCTTTATAAGCGTGTAATACATGTTTCTTTAGTGGGTGGCTTGATCGCAATCACTATGCAAACTTCTCAGAAATATCAGCTTTATGTTTGCGATTTGGCTGTATAGTTTTAGTACTATTAGTGTGCCATTTGCCAAAGCTGAATTTAATATCGCTGCGTCAATTCTTTATACCTATATCTAGGTTTCACAATTAAGGCAGCAAAAGTTGCACGACATTCTAAGTTTGATGTGAGACAGGTGTGCCTCGACGTTGCTGTAAATGCCTGCTTACTTAGAGTACCCGTCTCCCTTCGTCAAATTACGGGGTCTTAGGGGCAAAGTGTATTCAGTAAGTGCACATTTCGTCCTGACTATACGTATTTGTGCTTAACCTAGCTGTATCTTGGTCTATCTTTGCTGGAAGTCTCTATGCGGAGGTGGATTGTTGAGTGAAGGGGTAACTCTAGGGGTGCACCCTCCACTTTGGAACGTTTTCAATATAAAATGGGCCTTACAGAAGTTTTGATACTCAGTATTACAAAGGCAATATGGATATTTTGACGTTGGGTTGGGTTTCGATGTTGACTCTATTTACATTCTCCATTGCAATGGTGGTCTGGGGCCGGCACGGTATGTAGTGTTGGGTAGGGGTATATTTGGCTTAGCGAGATAGACCTGTGGAACTTTCAACGTTAAGTGTCTTGTCGGCTGCTGTGTTGGCTTTACTGGTGGCTGTGACGGGTGGGGTTGCATACCTCACGATGGTTGAATGGCGTGATCGCCGGCGACTGGAACGGGAAAAGCGCGAGGCGCGACGTCGGTAACCTATGACTTCTACTCAAACGACGCTTAAGCGTCGCTTTCAATCGGCATTAGTGAGTGCCTTTGGTGAGGCATTTGCCACGGTCGATCCAATTTTAGGGGTGGCAACCAATCCTAAATTTGGAGATTACCAGGCAAATGTGGCTTTACCTTTGGCTAAACAGGTAGGCGCTTCTCCTCGGGAAGTGGCAGAGCGAATCCTGAGCCATTTAAAGGTGGACGACCTATGCGAACCGCCTGCGATCGCAGGGCCGGGGTTTATTAACCTCCGGCTCAAGCCGACTTATTTAGAAGCATGGCTCAGACAGGTTGAGTCCGACGAGCGGCTGGGGATTCCTCGGGTGGATCAGCCATTGCGGACGATTGTCGATTTCTCTAGTCCCAATATTGCCAAGGAGATGCATGTCGGGCATCTGCGGTCTACGATTATTGGCGATGCGATCGCCCGTATCTTAGAGTTCCAGGGCCATGAGGTATTGCGCCTAAACCATGTAGGGGATTGGGGTACGCAATTTGGCATGCTGATCACCTACCTGCGAGAGGTTTGTCCCAATGCCTTAACCACGTCTGATGCGGTGGATTTGGGGGACTTGGTGGCCTTTTACAAAAAGGCGAAGCAGCGCTTTGACGAAGATGACCAGTTTCGCGAGGCGGCACGGCAAGCGGTGGTGCAGCTCCAGTCTGGTGACTCGGAAAGCCTGAAGGCCTGGACGTTATTGTGCGATCAGTCACGGCGCGAGTTTCAGGTCATTTACGATTGGTTGGATATTTGCTTAACCGAACGTGGCGAGTCCTTTTATAATCCATTCTTGGCGGCAGTGCTAACCGACTTGGCAGATACAGGTTTGTTAGCTGAAGATGCAGGGGCCCAGTGTGTTTTCCTTGAAGGGTTTACCAATAAAGAGGGTGATCCGTTGCCCTTGATTGTGAAAAAATCCGATGGGGGCTATAACTACGCCACCACAGATTTAGCAGCAATTCGCTACCGGATTGGGACTGATAAGGCAGAACGCATGCTTTATGTCACCGATGCTGGGCAAGCGGCTCACTTTGCGCAGGTCTTTCAAGTGGCGCAACGGGCAGGCTGGGTGCCGGAGGATGTGGTGCTCACCCATGTTCCCTTTGGTTTGGTGCAAGGGGAAGATGGCAAAAAGCTGAAGACACGCTCTGGGGAAACGGTGCGCTTACGGGATTTGCTGGATGAGGCGATCGCCCGTACCCGTACTGACTTGCTGCAACGGCTAGAGCAAGAGGGGCGTCAAGAGTCTGAGGACTTTGTTGAGGTAGTGGCCAGAACGGTGGGCCTTGGTGCTGTGAAGTATGCAGACCTAAGCCAGAACCGGACGAGCAACTATATTTTTAGTTACGACAAGATGTTGGCACTGCAAGGCAATACAGCGCCTTATATGCTGTATGCCTATGTACGTGTACAAGGCATTAGCCGCAAAGGCAATATCGACTTTGCTCATTTGCCTGCGGAGGTAGATATGACCTTGCGCGAAGAACCAGAGTTGGTGCTGGCAAAGCATTTGTTGCAGCTAGAAGATGTGCTTGAACTGGTCAGCCAAGATCTACTGCCCAATCGGTTGTGTCAGTATCTGTTTGAACTGAGTCAAAAGTTCAATCAGTTTTACGACCGCTGTTCTGTACTGGATGCTCCTGAACCGCAGCGCACGACTCGATTGGTGTTGTGTCACACCACTGCACAGACCCTTAAGTTAGGGCTGTCGCTGCTGGGGATTGCTGTACTAGAGCGCATGTAACGCCTCGGTAATTGAAGCGCCACAATAGAATTCTGCCTTGCCTGCGGCAAATTGAACCGAAGTTGGCAAGGCAGCTTCTGGTATCTTTAGCGCATGGTAACAAACTCTTCTGCGGAACTGGGGTGAATGCCGACGGTCGCATCGAAGTCGGCTTTCTTGGCACCCATTTTGACGGCGATCGCCACACCCTGAATAATTTCTGCCGCATGATCGCCTACCATGTGTGCCCCGAGGACGCGATCGGTTTCTTGGTGGACCACCAGCTTCATCAGTGTTTTCTCTTCTTTGCCAGGTAGCACATAGTACATGGGTCGAAAACGACTGCGATAGACCTTAATGGCATCATCTCCATACTGGGCACGGGCTTCTTCTTCCGTTAGTCCAACGGTTGCCGCTTCAGGATAGGAAAAGACCGCCGTGGGGACGTTATCGTAGCTCATCTGGCGTGGCTTATTGCCAAAGTAAGTATCGGCAAATGCACGTCCTTCGTTGATGGCGACGGGCGTGAGGTTAATGCGGTTGGTGCAATCTCCTACCGCAAAGATATTGTCTTGAGCCGTTTGACTGTGATGGTCTACGGCGATCGCCCCATTCACCACTTCGACCTTGGTATGTTCAAGCCCCAAATTGTCGAGGAGCGGTTTGCGACCGACTGCCGCTAGGCTGACTGCATCTGCTGAAACGACTTCTTCGCCGTTTTCTGTGGTGACTGTGACGGAAACACCCGCATCGGTTTTGGCGATCGCGACCTGTTTCATATTCTGGATAATGCGAATCCCGTGGCGTTCCATTGCCCCCTGGATTTCGTCGCGAATGTCTTCATCGAAGCCCCGCAGAATTTTGTTGTACTTCAGGATCTGCGTTACCTTCGTACCCAAGTGATTTAAGATGCAAGCGAACTCAACACCAATGTAGCCGCCGCCTAAAATTACCAAATGTTTGGGTTGCTGGGGCAAATGAAACACATCATCAGAGGTGATGGTGTACTCACCGCCTGGGATATCAGGTTTTACAGGTTTACCGCCGACTGCCACCAGCACTTTATCTGCGGTAACCGTGCGCACCTCACCACCTTCCTCTAGCGGATCAATGGCAATGGTATGGGGGTCTACAAATCGGCCATGACCCCGAAACACCTCAACCTTCGAGTTATCCAACATGCGCTGATAGATGCCGTTGAGCCGACCCACTTCTTGGTTTACAGCACCAATCATGCGAGGCCAGTCTAGTGTGCTTTCTACTGCACTCCAGCCATAGCCCGTTGCTTCCTCAAATTGATTTGGAAAATGAGACGCATACACCATCAGCTTTTTGGGAACACAGCCACGATTAACGCAGGTGCCACCTAACGTCCAAGACTCGACAATCGCGACCTTTGCACCATACTCGGCAGCACGTCGCGCGGTTGCAATTCCGCCTGATCCGGCACCAATTACAAATAAGTCATAGTCGTAGCTCATTGTCTTACCCTTCTCCTGTATGGCCTTGCGAATGTGTGAACGACGGCAACATGCAGTGCTGCCGTCGTCAAATTCATCGCCGCAAATTTGCATCTCTCAATGAGATCGAAGCAGAATGCTGCGGACTTGTTTTATCCCTTCAAGTAAGCAAGCATGGTGTCTGCATCGGACACTTCAAACGGGTCGGTGGGGCAATTGTCAGCATGTCCAGGCTCAGAGAAGAGCTTCTCGATTTTGCCATCGTTGACCACCATCGAGTAGCGCCAAGACCGCATTCCGAATCCTAGATTTGACTTGTCAACCAACATTCCCATTTTACGGGTGAACTCGCCATTACCGTCGGGAAGAAGCTTCACTTGGTTAGCACCGAGCTGTTTGCCCCATTGAAACATGACAAAGGCATCATTCACGGAAATGCAATAAATTTCGTCAACGCCTAGCGCTTTAAATTCGTTGTACAGCTCTTCATAACGAGGCAGGTGGGTAGAAGAACAGGTCGGGGTAAAAGCACCCGGCAGAGAAAATACCACAATCTTCTTGCCGCCAAAGATTTCCTCAGAAGTGACATCTTGCCAACGGAAAGGGTTGGGGCCACCTACAGACTCATCTCGGACACGGGTTTTAAAGACGACACTGGGCACTTTTTCAATCACAGCCATGATGATTTGTCCTTCTGATTGGTATAAAGTCAGAATAATTCTTATTTAAGAAGAAATCAATAGTAATAAATACTCATTTATAAAATCTTAACTTAAATTACTATGGTTATTACATTGGCCAGATTATAATCAGGTTATATGTAAGCAGTGCAACGATAGTGCTGCCAGTCTGTTTAACGGGCTATTTGCTCTACTGCGCTTTATGTCTGACACTTCTATCGATCAGGTTGTTCAAACGCTCAAGCAAAAAGGGTTGCGGGTGACCCCTCAGCGTTGTGCTGTCTATGCCAACTTGCTCAGCCGCAATGATCACCCTACGGTTGAGTTGTTGTTGCGAGATCTCAATCAGTCTTTTCCCATTTCTTCGCAGGCCACGGTGTATACCTCGTTGCAGGCACTGCGGGATGCTGGGTTGGTTCGAGAGGTGCTCTTGGATGAAGGTGTGTCTCGCTATGATGCGAATGTGGCACCACATCACCATTTTCGGTGTCGCTGTTGCGGCTCAATTACAGATATTGAATGGGCTGAGTTGCCGCCAATTGATATGGCTGGGCTACGCTCTGGCTTAAAGGCTGAAAGTTACGAAGTGACCGTGCATGGTGTGTGCGATCGCTGCCCAGCATAAGACGTAGCGTTTCTATCTGTGGATTATGCTTCGAGCGATCGCTGCATTTTGAGATGTACGATGCCAGCTTCTTCAAAAGGTTTTCCAATGCTTTGAAAGCCAAGGTGTTGGTAGAACGATTCGAGCCTTGCTTGGCTGTGGATCACCATTTGCCGATACCCTTGGTCATGGCCATAGGCGATCGCAGTATGAACCATTTCGCTGCCAATGCCATGTTTTCGGTACTGTGGCAGTACAGCTAAGCGTTCGAGTTTTAGGGTAGAGGGTTCTACTTCGCGTAGTCGTGCGACGCCAGCGGGGTCACTACCCAATTGCGCCACCAAATGAATACAAGCATTGTCCAGGCCATCCCACTCTAGGCTGGCATCAATCCCCTGCTCTTGTTGAAAGACAGATTCGCGAATCTGCTGGATAGTGGTGTGGGCTTCAGAAAATAGACAAGTTTTAATATGTAAGCGATTCCATTCTGGCATTGACACTTTTAAGCTCTTGCTCCGCCCTCTAGTTTAATCGTCATTGGAAGGGGTTTTCCCTCGAACGTTAGAACTCAGGGTTCGCCTTCTGTTATGTTCATGCTGCCAGTACCTCTGTGAAGGTTTTTGGGGCTGCTGGTGATTTGCATTCATTGATTTCCAAGCAATTCTGATATTCTTCTTCTAGAAACCTTAATGTTTGATTCTCCAATGCAAGATGCTTCACCCGTGCTAGAAGCAAAAGGACTCACTCGCCGCTTTGGTGGATTGGTTGCAGTGAATGATGTTTGTTTCACTGTCAATCTAGGAGAAATTTTCGGCTTGATCGGTCCCAATGGCGCTGGAAAAACAACGTTATTTAATCTGGTGACGGGGATGATTGCACCGTCTAGTGGACAAATCCTTTACAACGGCGCAGAAATTTCTAGATTACGCCCCCATCAGATTGCTGCCAAAGGAATTGCACGTACCTTTCAAAATATTCGGCTCTTTGGCAACTTATCTGCACTAGAAAATGTGATGATTGCTCGACACTTACAAACCAGTAGTGGGTTGTTCAAAGGTGTATTCGGTGCAGCTTCACAAGAAGAACATCACACGCGAAAAACAGCGGCAGAACTGCTAGAACTCGTTGGTTTGCAGGATCGTGCTGAAGAACGATCCTGTAACTTGCCTTATGGGGAACAACGACGCTTAGAGATTGCGCGTGCCTTAGCCCTTAACCCACGCGTTTTACTGCTTGATGAACCCGCCGCAGGCATGAACTTAACTGAAAAACATCAGCTCAGTGAGTTTATTCGTCAAGTTCGCGATCGCTTTAATTTGACCATTTTATTGATTGAACACCATGTCCCGCTGGTGATGGGATTGTGCGACCGGATTGCAGTCCTCGATTTTGGACAATTGATAGCGATGGGAGATCCAGTTCATGTTCGCAATGATAAAGCTGTGATTGAAGCTTATTTGGGCAGCGAATAAGCGACAATACATTTACTTGTGCCTTTCGTTCAGAGTGTCTATGTCTCCTTTGCTAGAACTTACCCATCTCAGCGTCAACTACGGCGGTATTCAGGCATTGCAGGCAATTGACCTATACATTGAACGCGGTGAAGTTGTGACCCTTGTGGGTGCAAATGGGGCAGGTAAAAGTACAACACTCAAAGCCATTTCTCGAATTGTTACTGTTCGCAGCGGCAACATTATTTATGCCGGTCGAGATATTACACAACGGCGGGCGAGTGAGGTTGTTAAGCTCGGCATCGCCCATAGTCCTGAAGGAAGACGGGTTTTGGCCCGACAAACTGTTCTCGACAATTTAGAACTGGGTGCTTATACGCGTCGCGATCGCTTGGGTATCAAATCCGATATCGAGCTTCAATTTCAACAGTTTCCTCGATTAGCGGAACGCCGGAATCAACTCGCAGGTACGCTGAGTGGTGGAGAACAGCAAATGTTAGCGATCGCGCGTGCCTTGATGAGTCGTCCTCAACTGTTATTGCTTGATGAACCTAGTTTGGGCCTTGCACCGGCGATCGTGCGTGAAATCTTCTCGATTCTGGCAAATTTGAAAACAACGGGGGTCACGATCCTGTTGGTGGAACAGAATGCAAATTTGGCCTTGCAAATTAGCGATCGCGGTTATGTTCTAGAGGCTGGACAGATGACGCTCGCTGGAAAAGCTGCGGATTTGTTGGGCGATGATCGTGTGAAACAAGCCTATTTAGGCTGATTGTAATTGTCTGTATTGAAAGATGAAGGTCAAAGCGCGTCGCAAACGTGGTAGATCAACTCATAGACGCGTGAATATGATCTGTTTTTCTCAATTCTTCAATTAGGGTGAGTTGTCTTATGAAGCCAATTTTGTCACAGAGGTCTCTCTTATTCTTTACCCTCGCATTTGGCGTCTCAGCTTGTGCATCGAGTGGCCCCAATGCTGGAGGTGGAACGAATTCTGGAGCCATTGTGATTGGAGTTGGCGTTGCACAAACGAGCAATGTTGCCTTATTAGGACAAGAACAAGTTGCGGGCGCAAAGCTTGCAGAAAAATATTTTAATGACAACGGTGGTGTGAATGGAACGCCGATCAAATTAGCCTTTCAAGATACGGCAGGCGATGAACAAGGGGCCATTAATGCCTTTCAGACGTTAATTAATCGCGATCGCGTCGTCGGAATAGTGGGGCCGACCCTATCCCAACAAGCCTTTGCCGCTGATCCAATTGCCAACAATGCCAAAGTTCCTGTGCTTGCCCCGTCAAATACAGCGAAAGGCATTCCGCAAATTGGCGATTTTGTAGCGCGGGTTTCGGCTCCGGTCTCAGTTGTCGCTCCCAACTCAGTACAAGCCGCGTTGAAGCGAAATCCGAAGATTAAACGGGTTGCTGTATTTTTTGCCCAGAATGATGCATTTAGCCAGTCGGAAACTGAAATCTTTCAGAAAACGGTGAAAGATAAAGGCTTAGAGCTTGTGACGGTGCAAAAGTTTCAAACCACCGATACCGATTTTCAAACCCAAGC
>DATNQK010000222.1:0-3448 GCA_036704065.1 Stenomitos sp. | reverse complement strand
TGAGACGTTAAACCAAGGGTAGCAACCAAGTTTTCTAGCATGGGCCGATCTGTGCCATCACCCACCACGGTTAAGCAAAGATCGGGGTGAAACCGAATCAGGCGTTCTAGAGCTTGTAGTAAAACGGGCAATCCTTTAGCGGCAGAGAGACGACCCGTGTATAACAGCCGCTTGCTTTGGGGTTGATGGGAGACTAGGGCAAACCGCTTGAGGTCTACCCCGCAATGCACAATGTGCAGCTTAGACCACTGTTCCAGGGGACAGAACAGCATCACCTGGCTCCGGCAATAGTGACTAATACAGCTAACAAAAGCAGCCTGTTGCACTTTAAGGCCCAGTTGCCAGCGATAGGGCTCAAAAAAGATGTAAGGGCCGTGAACGGTGAAGCTAAACGGAATTCCTGCCAATGTAGCCGCCAACATCGCCACGGTACAGCTAGAGTCGGCCAAATGATTGTGCAGGTGTTCAAGGTCTCGCGCTTGGAGGAAGTGAGCCAACAACCCTGCTTCTAAAAAATAAAACCCTTGATAGAGCAGAGCTTTTAACCCCGGTGATCGCCCTTGCCACGCCAGTTTAAGGGCTTTCCCATAGCGCAAGGGTGTCTTGAACAGCAACGCGGCATGGGCAACCAGTAACCGCAGGGGATGGGGCGGCAGTAGGTAGACGGTGCGATCGCGTTCGGCCTGCTGTTCAGACCCCACCCAATGTTCACTGCCTGTGGGTCGAACCGAAAAGGTATGAATATCCATACCCAGGGTGCGCAGGGTTGCCACTTCGCGTTGAATAAACGTATCCGTTGCTCTGGGATACTCACCCGTCAAATAAGCAATACGCATCAGCGAACCCCCTCCCCACTTTCAGTCAGGGTTAGCAGATCAGCAGAACCTGCGCGTGTCAGTGCTTCGGAGAGGGAAAAGCGAGGCGTCCAGTTGAGGATTTGCTTGGCGCGAGTGTTGCTGTAGGTGAAGGGTTTAAACCGTGCATGGCTGCGAGCCGGATGCAGGATTCCAGGCAAGGGCAGACGATGGGCCATCGGCAAAGACGCCAAACCGCGAGCAGGATAGTCTAACCATGCCCAAGGAATCGGGATACAAGGCGGCAGGTTGGGGATCTGCTGCTGGAGTGCGGTGCGGTACTGAACTTGCGTGGGCAATGCATCATCGACGAGGTTCACGGTCTGAGCGCGCATTGGCACAGAAAGCAGGGCTTGGACGATGGCATCGGCACAGTGTTCTACATAGAGCAAGGGCAAAATGGCGCGATCGCCAATACACACCCAGAGACGATCACGCACATTCACGCCAAGGTAAGCATTCCACAGGCGATCACGACCATAAACCAAACCAGGCCGCAGAATGGTCAAAGGCGTTTGGGTTTCTACCGCAAACTGCCGCATCAAAATTTCTTGAGCCAGCTTGGTTTGGGTATACCCATCCCGTTGTTTGGGGTTCGTTTCAAGGGGGGTACTTTCAGTAATCAACGTGCCAGGGCTTAGGTTGAGGTAGTCGTAGACCGCAAAGGAACTGATCGCGACGACGTGAGCAACCGGAACCGCCGTTAAGGCCGCAATGAACGACCGTGTGCCCAAAACGGTACCCTGCCATTGGTCCTCAAAGGAACCTGACATCACAGCCGCTAAATGCAAAACAGCATCTATCCCAACCAGGGCTGACTGCAACGCGTCAGTCTGTTGGAGATCAAGGGTTACAACCTCCACATGGGGATGGTTCAGCCACGGCAATCCAGCCGCCTCGGGCGATCGCACAATCGCGCGGATTTTGAAGCCCTGTCGCAGGGCTGCCACCGTTACATAGCGACCGATAAATCCTGTCGCACCTGTCACCAAAAGATTCATAGGGTGTTCATTCAGCCCAAGGCATCGGCATCATAGGGGTTGTCTTTGTTTTGGGTTGGTAGTGACCCACCCCATTATGGATGGCAAGCACCACTTCATTCACATGTAAGGCAAAGCTACCCCCCAAACGCGGCGGACGATGGTTGCGAATTGCGTCGTCTAGTTCTGCAACGCCACGGGCATAGTCCATCTGCTGTCCCTTCTGAGACCGGAGGGATACCTGCCCAGACCGAACCAGCGGATAGCGTTGGGCAATGGGATTCCAAAGGGTTTTGCTACGCAAGGCGAATGATCTCCGCACCCAAATTGGGGCATCGTAAAACCAGCAGTCACGCGTCGAGAGAACCCCGCGATCGCCAATTACCCGCAGGCCATGATCGTGGGGCGCAACGATGCTGCAACTGAGCCGCGCCACCACACCCGACTCAAATTGCAAACAAGCCACAGAAAAATCAGGGGCGTTGCGAGTTAAAGGCTGATCCGTTTGTTTGTCTGGTACTTGTGTCGCAGCAAAGGCTGTAAGGGACACTACTGATCCGAAAAATGCCACCAACCAGGTTACATAGTAAGCCGCATGTTCAATGGTGCAACCCACCTCAAACTCATCGTGGGCTGGCCAGGGAATACCAGATACACTTCGCCAGTTGCGATACGGCATTGCATGTAATAGCCCGTCATCCATTTCGGCATAGACCAAACGCACCGAACCGACCACATTTTCCCGCAGCGCCTTCCAAAGGCTTTGCGCCGTCTCGCTCAGGACGTTGCAAGGCGCACAGGCCAGAGCCAACCCCCGCTGTTGGGCCAGCTCGACCAGGGTTTGGGCATCCTCAAAATTCATCGCCAGAGGTTTTTCGGAATACACATGCTTGTTGGCTTGCAAGCACGCTTGAGACACTGCAAAGTGACTGTCAGGATTGGTCAGATTCAACACAATCTCGACACGCTCGTCTGCCAGAAGTGAATCCAAAGAAGCAAATTGAGGCAAATTGTGAAAACGGGCAAACTGCGCAGCCCGATCAGGATTAATATCCATCACCCCTGCCACTCGCAGGTTTGGATAGCGCTTGAGCGTACTAACGTAATAGTCGGCAACGAAGCCGCAACCTACAATCGCAATGTACGTTTCGGTCATGGGTGCCAACATTGAAATAAAGTCATCGGCGAAATTATGCGACGGAAACTTGGAGCGTATTGCATTGATGCTCTAAGGCCACCAACGTTTGTTTCACAGTTTCCGTCAACGTTGCGTAAAGCTCAGCAGCACCTGTCACACTGCCGGATTTACCCAAGTTTTCCAACTCGCGGCAAATCTGCCCAACTTGCACAGCACCCAAGTTAAGACTGCCTGAACGAAAGGCATGGGCAGCTTTACGTAGCGCTTCTGCATCTGCTGCGGTAATTGCCACCTCTAAGGCTTGCAGACGCAGGGGCGCATCTTCAGCATAGACCTCATACAGTTCCGCCATTAATGCAGCCGCTTCCTGTGGGCCAGCAATCTTAGAAATCTCATCCAGGGTACTGGGGTCTATCAGCATGGGCACCTCGCTTTCGGCAACAGGAGGTGTAGGTAAATGAAACTCAGGCAATGCT
>DATNQK010000221.1:0-2943 GCA_036704065.1 Stenomitos sp. | reverse complement strand
ATCCTATAAGCTTCAAGCCTCTTCCCCCGCGATTGACTCTGGCGAATCACTCTTACCTATCGACTATCAGGGAGCAGCGCGTCCCGTTGGCGCTGCGTGGGATCTGGGGGCATACGAATATGGTGCATCGGCAACCCGTAAAATTACACCTGCGTTTATCGATGCGCAATGTCCCCCCTTTACGTCAAGGTCAACACCATTACGTCTCAAAAATAAAGGGCGATCTCCAGTTAGATCAGTCCGTTAGTCCGATGTTTGCTAGCATTCTGTCTTAGAGGCTACTAAGGATGAGAATAGAACTAAACCCTTGAAGGGGTCGTTTTATTCCACCTGGGTTCAGTCGGATGTCTTCAAATCGGGGAGCGGTTGGATGAGTTTCGCGCATGATTTTGACCTGTGTCTACGGGCTCGTTATCCCTTAATCTATATTCCAACCCAGGAAGAAGAACGGGCAGAAAATGCGATCGCCGAAGCAGCCCAACGTCAGGGCCAACGGGCGGTCTATACCTGGGATTTTGTAGACGGGTATCAAGGCAACCCAAACGATGCAGGGTTTGCGCAACGCAACCCACTCCAGGCGCTCGACTTAGTCGAGAAAATCCCCGCCTCGGCCCCTGCTATTTTTATCCTGCGCGACTTTCATCGGTTTCTAGAAGACGTTGCCATCTCCCGTAAACTTCGCAATCTGGCGCGTGTCTTGAAATCTCAGCCCAAAAATGTGGTGCTACTGGCATCTGGGGTGTCTATTCCAGCAGACCTGAGCGAAGTGCTCACCGTCCTCGATTTCCCGCTACCCGCCTTGGCCGACATTCGACCGGAAATAGAGCGACTCCTAACAGCAACAGGCCTTTCGATATCGTCACGCACATTGGATGAACTGGTGCGCGGTTGTCAGGGGCTTTCGATGGAACGCATCCGCCGGATCTTGGCTCGGGCGATCGCCACCCACGGTTCCTTAGGCGTGGAAGACTTGGATCTGATTTTGGAAGAAAAACGTCAGACCATCCGCCAAACCCAAATTCTAGATTTCTATCCCGCCAGCGAAACCATTGCCGATATTGGGGGCTTAGATAACCTCAAGGATTGGCTATTGCTGCGTGGTAATGCCTTCTCTGAACAAGCACGCCAGTATGGACTGCCCCATCCCCGTGGCTTACTGCTGGTGGGCATTCAAGGCACTGGAAAGTCGCTTACTGCAAAGGCGATCGCCCACCACTGGCACCTGCCCCTGCTGCGGCTGGATGTGGGTCGCTTGTTTGCAGGTTTAGTAGGGGAATCGGAATCGCGCACGCGGCAAATGATTCAACTGGCAGAAGCCTTGGCCCCTTGTGTTTTATGGATTGATGAAATTGACAAAGCCTTCGCAGGTGCAGACGGTCGCGGCGATTCTGGCACCACCAGTCGTGTATTTGGCACCTTTCTGACATGGCTAGCCGAAAAAACCTCCCCCGTATTTGTGGTGGCCACAGCCAATAATATTCAGGCTTTGCCCCCAGAGTTGCTGCGCAAAGGACGCTTCGACGAAATCTTCTTTGTGGGCCTTCCCACCACGGAGGAGCGCAAAGCTATCTTTTCAGTTCACCTCACCCGCCTGCGACCCCATAACCTAGCCGCCTACGACATGGAACGTTTGGCCTATGAAACACCCGACTTTTCTGGGGCAGAAATTGAACAGGGACTGGTGGAAGCCATGCACTTGGGCTTTAGCCAAAACCGTGACTTCACCACTGACGACATCTTAGAAGCCATTAGTCAGATTGTGCCGCTAGCCCGCACCGCACAAGCCCAAGTCGATTTCCTGCAAGACTGGGCAGCATCCGGCAAAGCACGCTTGGCGTCCCGACATAGTACACTAAGTTTGCGAATTCCGCGTCAATTTGAACAACCCGACTAGGTTCGGCTCCAAAGTTAATCATGCGATTGTCTACCGTTGCCCAATATACCCTTGGCATTACCCTTGGCTTGCTCACTGTTTTGCTAGCAGTCGGTGCATTAGGATTTTTATCGTTACAACAATTGTCCCGTAATCCTTCAAAGCCAAGCTTCCCCGCCGCCACAAAAGACACATCCGGTTTGGCGATGCCGCCTTCCTCGGATAATAGTTATCCTGCCCTCGTGACCTATCAAGAGGGGCTGATTGTGCGTGACACCCCCGATTCCAGTTCCAAAGTAATAGACAAGTTGAAGTTTGACGATACAGTGGTCGTGATGGGCAAATCGGACGATAGCCAGTGGGAACATGTCCGCGTGGAGTTTGCCAATACTGAAGGCTGGGTGCGAGTCGGCAATCTGAAACGTGCGCAGTAAAGTTTAGTTGTTCGCGTTGCCATCGGGGCCTTGCATGGAAGTCTGTGCAGGGTCTATTGTCGAGAATCTGGGTATTCGTGTAGATGGTTATATTTCCAGTCTATTCCTAGGACTGGAATCGATGAGGTTAAGTGTGATGCAAGGGAATCTCCCGCCTGTAAAGGGTCGGGTTGGTGTGATTGGCGGCGGACAATTGGCCTGGATGCTCCGTTTAGCGGCACAACAGTTAGGGATAGAGGTGAGGGTACAAACCCCTTCTGCAAGCGATCCAGCGGTGGCTGGGTTTGAGGGTGAATCCAATGCTGTTTTAGCACCTGTGGCCGATGCGGTGGCAACGGCTCGTTTAGCGGAACAGTGTTCCGTCATCACCTTTGAAAATGAATTTGTGGATATCCCTAGCCTGAGTCAATTAGCCGCTCAGGGGGTTGTGTTTCGTCCTAGCCTATCGGTGCTGGCGGCATTGCTGGATAAGTATGAACAGCATCAATTTTTAGATTCAATCGGCCTCAGTGTGCCTGCTTTTGCGGCGATCGCACCCACGGATGATCCCCTTACAATGGGGTTTAGCTTCCCTCTTGTGATTAAGTCGCGTCGCCACGGCTACGACGGGCAGGGGACGTTTATTGTGCAGTCTGC
>DATNQK010000220.1:0-6331 GCA_036704065.1 Stenomitos sp. | reverse complement strand
GCTTCCTGCAAATACGGGCTGTGTCCGACAACCAATTTGTCGGAGTCAATCCTAATTTCACTAGCGTCGCTCATAAGCACCTCGCATGTCGTAGTCTAGCTGCGGTGCCATTTACGTTAATTAAAGTGCCAGTCAAGGTATTTTTTCGAAAAAACTTCAATCAGATCCGCACCGTTGTAATACCGAATAGGAGGGAACCCTATGAGTCGAGGTCCAAAGTTTTTTTTTGAAGCAATTGGTCTGTTGTGGAAGCTTGTTTTTCTCACTTCTGCGCCAGTGAATTCAGGGGCGGCAGGATGAAAAAGAGAGGATTCGGAAGCGGTCGGAAGAGATTGCGGCTCAACGGAAGAGCCAACTGATGAAAAGATAAATAGAAAAGCGAAAGACCTTCGGGAGCCAACCGAAGGTCTTTCTTGAACCAACCACCATGAGATGCAGCCAGCATCTATCCTAGATATACAGAAGTCCTACCCGAAGTCACCACACCTTTTTTATCTACAAATTTTTTCCTCCCAAAACCAACGAACGTCACTCCATTCGACTCCTCATTGTATGTCCTATACAGGAAGCGTGCAGCCAACAAACCAGCCAGCAAGCCAACAGCCAGAAAGGAGCCTACCATGGAAAACAAATCGAAACTGAAGCCAGTAGTCGCGGTCGTCTCGACCAAAGGTGGAGTCGGCAAGTCGATGATTACAACGAATCTTGCTGTCGCAGCCACTCTCGATGGTTTCAAGACAATCATCATCAACGCTGATTTTCAGCAGAGTGCTATCTACTGGAACAAGCATCGAAAAGCGAATGCAGGGCTAAATGCAATTGATGTCTATCAATGGGACCCCCACAAAGGCCAGCTAAGTGCTGCATTGACCGGCATACCAAGCTGGGAGGTCGCTGTTATTGATGCCCCCGGTACAGACGATGACAAGTTACGATCTGCGCTTCTAGCCGCGAACACGGTGATCGTTCCAACCACACCGAGCCTCGAAGATTTCGAAGTACTACGCTATGAGACTATCCCTCTGCTTCAGAAGTTTGCCAAGCAGTTCCCGAATCGCCAATGGAATGCGCGTATCGTCGTCAATTCATGGTCGATAATGATGGGCCTCCACCGCGATACCCTGAAAGCCTTGAGCGCCCTCCAATCAGACTTCGAATTCTGCACCACCAAGCTGCGTCGTCTTGCAGATTACCAGAACGCCCGAGCAGTCGGCATGGGCGTCCAAGAGTATGACCCCAAAAGCAATGCCGCCAAAGACTTTGCCAACTTCTACACCGAGCTGAAGCCACTACTGTAACCCGAAAGGAGCCGTCACCATGTCTACCAGCAAAAAGAAACCAACCGTCAATTTCGATCTGGACATGACCCCAGCCCAGGAAGCCGCAGCCGAGGCAGCGTTTCTCAAGGATGCCCCCGGCACCAAACCGGCACCGAAGCGAATCCGAAAACCTGCTCCGGACTGGAAAGCCGTCCACCTGTGGCTACCGAAAGAGATCCTGCCAATCCTGGGAGAGATGTCGCTCAACCGACAAGCCAAGCTGCAGATCAAGCGCTACGGTCTCTCACAAGAGACACCGAACATGTCCTGGATTCTGCGGGAAATCGTCTATGACGCCGTGGAAGCCTACCAGAAGAAACAGAAGCAATCGAAGTAACGAGGCTGTATTCCGGAAGCAATGGAGGCGTGATGCCGCAAACACCACGCCTCCGAATTCCCACGCCTGAAGGGAGGCGCAGCAATGAATATTACAGATATACTCGGAAGTTCTAAAAAGACACAGGAAACGTCAGTCATGCTAAGCCAACTTGAGATCACCGAGTTAGAAGAAGGCAGAAAAAATGCTTCAAGGTCGATGGAGGAAGCATTCGGCGTAACCGTTACTCCTAAAAAGCATAATACTGCCGATCTGATTTACCTTGAGAAGTACCGCAGTGAAGCGCGCGGCGGAATGGTTGTCTCAGCAAAGTATGAGACGACAAAATTACTGATTTATGCTTTCAGTGCATTGCTAAGCGGATCACCTGAAAAGCAAAAATTTGGTGAATATTGGATACAGATTCTCGGCTACGACGGAAAAGTGACCGTCATTGAAGAAAGTCTGATCTATGCACTGCTGTCATTTGGTCTACGGAATAATGTTGTCGATGGAGTGTTTTCACTCTGCCCCAAGAAAGCCTTAGAGTTTTGTGGATTCAAAACCAAGAAGCCGGCTAATCGAGCTAAGGTGCAGTGCGCCGCACGTAATCTTGAAAGTCTTGGTGACGCAAGAGTGAAAGTATGGATGCCGACCGGAGAAATTCAGTGGTTCGGATTCATCAGGAAACTGCACTATGTAGGCGAGGCCGAAATCAAAGTTAGTATCGATTCCAATCTTCTTGAACTTTTTGCTGAGAACCCGGCGTTCCCGATAGACATCGAACGGCGTCAGAAGCTTGAGTTGAAGGATTCCCGACGAATTCTTGATTTTTTGCAGACGTTCTCAGCCTTCCGAGATGGGAAGGCATTGAGAATATCCAAACATGAACTAGTAGAAAAAGGGTTCTGCCCAGCAGTGAATAAAAAGAAATCGGCATATTGGAACAGTATCGCCCACGATTTTGGGACCGTCGGAATTTCTGTTGAAGATTTGGCCTCGCCGGTATTGGTTTTCCATAAATTTTGACTGCCGTCCCAAACGGTACCTCAGAAACCGGGATCATACCCGGCTTTTTTTTGTATCTTGTGAACGAATTACCGTCCCAAACGGCACCGTCACCGTCTCAAACGGTACCAATACCGTCCCAAACGGTACCGCCGCCGTCCCAAACGGTACCAACTGTTCTCAAGAACTGTTCCAGGGAATCCGGGCGCGTGTAGATTCTGAAGAGAATCCAGAACCAAGATAGCTGCCACCCCAGAAGGTGGCAGCTTTGAAGGGTGCGCGTAGCGCACAAGCGCGGGGCAGGTTTTGGGCCTGCCCCGCGTTAGCGACGCCAGGTTTTCCGCAGGAGACTTCCGCAAAGCATCAAGCGTTCCGTAATCCAGAGCGATTCAGGATGTTGCTGCAATCGTTCTCTATGCATCCGTTGCCTTTTTAAGTCCTGTCAGCTCCGGAACCCGGAGGCACTTTTCCAGATTATCCGTCTCCCGATGGTCCCAGCCTTTTCCACCAGCCTCCCGGTAGCCAGATCCTGAATCGCGCCCATCCACATCTCGGTCCATCTCTCCCAGAGAAGTCGCGATTCATAAACACGCGCGCGGTCCCTTAAAGAATCCGGTTCTTATTCCGGGACCGGGTGCTCGCGCCTTGAGGGTACCGTTTTCAACGCTCAAAATATTAGATAACGGGCAACGGAATCAGGGTTTCTGTCCAGTGCGCTGAACACCCGGATCTCGATGAAGTATGCTGAACACGCCTAACTCGATTACCTTGTTCTGAACACTCTGAGATCTAGGGTGAATCGGGATGACCAGAAGATAGTTCCATATAATTGGTACTTCACGAAGACCTTCAGGACAAATCTGGAAATCCTGGGTGCTGACCGCCGCTACCATCACTGATAAGCCATTTGAAATGCGCTTGCTACCGAGGCTATTCTTGCAGTCAATTCATAATCAGCAAATAATTAGAATTATGGATATTTAGCCTCAGGCATGATATCAAGCTATCCAAAGAACTGCGCACAACATCACTAGATCATTAATTAAATGGGTGGGCCATGATTGAATCTATCACGGTTAAGAGCGTTGCCAGTTACGACAATCAGGGAATAACGATATCCAACCTCAAACATGTCAACTTTATCTATGGTGCTAACGCCTGCGGAAAGACGACTATTTCAAACTTCTTGGCAAAAACCTCTGACCCAGTATTTAAAGATTGCAGTGTCGCATGGAAGGATGGTTTAGCATTACCTACTTTGGTTTATAATAAGAAGTTCCGTGACGAAAACTTCAGTACAGGAAAAATAGTCGGCATTTTCACTCTAGGTAAAGCTACCAAAGAAGAAATCGAAGTTATTGATAACAAAAAGAAAGAATTAGACGAGATTCGGACTCAAAAGACCAATTATGCAAATAATCAGAAACAGCTTAAAGACTCAAAAATCACTAAAGATGATGAATTTAAGAATTATTGTTGGAGTAGCATTTACAAGAAATATGAAGGTGATTTCAAAGAGGCTCTTAAAGGGTCCTTGAAATCCGACCTCTTTAAGACCAAGATCATAGATACGATTGCAAATAACAAGGCGCCGATTGTACCGTTAGCGGATTTGAAAGAACGATGCACAATCTTGTTTGGAAAAGAGCCGACAAGATTACAGAGGCTTTCAATCCCAGATCATCAAAAGGTACACGACACTGAGAAACATATAATATGGGCCACGAAAGTAGTCGGAAAAGCAGATATAGATATTGCCGGCTTGATTAATAGACTCAATAGCTCGGACTGGGTAAACAAGGGTCGTGAATATTTACAGGAAAGCGACACTTGCCCCTTCTGCCAACAGAATACAATAAACAATGATTTTAGAGCCAAATTAGAAGCATTTTTTGACGAGTCATTTACCGAGTCGGTCGGTACGGCAAACAATCTGCAGGCCTCCTATGACGCGTCGATGTCACAATTGATTACTACTTTATCAGCAATTGAGACCGCGGAGAAAGCGAATGAATGCACCAAACTTAATGTTGAATTGTTCTCGGCACATCTAAAGACACTTGCAACACAGTACGCTGAAAATACCGAATTTCTAAAGCAAAAACAAAAAGAAATGAGCTGTCTAGTTGTGTTGGTCGACACTACCGACACATTCAATTCAATTATTGATTTAATCAACAAAGCCAATACTGAAGTAGACAAACACAATCACATCGTTGACAATTTCAAAAACGAGCAGACACAGCTTGTAAAAGATATTTGGGTATTTCTGGCAAGTGAGGCCAAAGCTACCTATGATAAGTATGTTAAGGAAACACATGGCATACAGACAGGAATTGACAAATTAGATGGTAGCATAAAAACTGCCATCGAGAATTACAACGCCATTGATACTGAAATTAAAGAGCTAACAAAAAATGTAACCAGTGTTCAGCCAGCAGTTGACGAGATAAACAAATTACTTACTGTGTTTGGGTTTAACAGTTTTAGTTTAGTCAAATCAGACGTAGAAAATTTTTACCAAATACAGCGAGACGATGGCTCAATTGGCCATGCAACATTGAGTGAGGGTGAAGTAACTTTCATTACATTTCTATACTATCTGCAATATGTTAATGGAGCTAAAACTGAAGAGAATGTTACAAACGATAGAATTATAGTAATCGACGACCCTATTTCAAGCTTGGATAGTAGTGTATTGTTTATAGTGAGTTCACTTGTTAAGGAAATAATTAAACAGATAAAAGATGGCACAGGCCGGATAAAGCAATTAGTGCTTTTGACTCATAATGTGTATTTCCATAAAGAAGTCTCATTTATTGACGGAAGAACAAAGAAGAACGGCAAGACACATTACTGGATTTTGAGAAAAAATAATAAGCATACCCGAATTGAGCAATACGAACAGCAGAATCCTATCGAGTCGTCATATGAATTGCTTTGGCGAGAGATAAAGAACCATGATAAGAATTCAGGAATAACGATTCAAAATACAATGAGGAGAATTATCGAAAACTATTTCAAAATGCTTGGCAAATTTGGTGACGACGACCTTTTGAACAAATTTGAGGCCAAGGATGATAAAGAAATATGCCGCTCTCTACTATGCTGGATAAATGATGGCTCGCATTGTATGCCTGACGATTTATTTATCCAAACCGCAGACAATACAATTGAACAGTATCAGCAGGTTTTTAAAGCCATTTTTGAGCATACAGACAATATCGGACACTACAACATGATGATGGGGATCATTCCCGAGCACCCATAAGTAATATCCCCCTTTCACCACCAGTTTCTCGGATTCAATCCCCGCAATTCAAGCCGCATCAGGTTCTATCCCTGGTGCGGTTTTTTTCGTTTCCGTGCGCTGAACACGCCTATCTTGAATCACTTCCCTGAACACGCAGCTATTTTTTTCTCTTTGGAGGCAGCTTCTGCCTATCTACGGCCAGTAATTCAATCTAGGCAATAATTGCCTCATTCTCCGTAGAAAGGACCACCACCATGAGAAAAATCCTTCTGTCACTGCTTGTCCTCGCAGCCGCGTCAACCCAATTCGGATGCGCCGCCATCCAACACCGCAATCTGGAGACCCAGATCCAGATGCAGCAAACCATCTTCATCGACCCCGATAAGATCGATGACCGCCCGATCTATGTTCGGGTCACAAACCAGACTGGCAAAT
>DATNQK010000219.1:0-17217 GCA_036704065.1 Stenomitos sp. | reverse complement strand
CCGCCGCATACCCAAGTGGTACCACCCAGCGCGTTGACAGAAGGCCTGTGTGGGCGATCGCGTCCTCAGCATTTTGAGGGTGTTGCCACAATTGTGCTGAAACTGCTTAACTTAGTAGGGCCAGATCGGGCTTACTTTGGTCGTAAGGATGCGCAACAGCTTGCCATTATTCAGCAACTGGTGAGTGACCTCAACCTCAAAACCACGATTGTTCCCTGCCCGATTATGCGTGAACCCAGCGGTTTAGCCTATAGTTCGCGCAATCAGTATTTAAGTGCGGATCAACGCCAGCAAGCTTTGGTTCTGTTTCAAGGTCTCAAGCGGGCCGAAGCACAATTCAATGCTGGGGTACAAGACCGCTCCTCCCTTTTAGCAGCAGTTGCAGACATGGCAAATAAAGAACCCAGCGTTCAAGTGGAATACATTGATTTGGTGAATCCTCAGACCTTAGTGCCGCTAGATAGCGTCGAGTCTTTAGGGATGTTAGCGATGGCCGCTCGGGTGGGCGGCACCCGACTGATTGACAATCTTGTTTTGGATGGGCGCAAGCCGATTTTGGCGATCGATGGGCCTGCCGGAGCTGGCAAGTCGACGGTAACGCGCCAATGTGCCCAACGATTAGGTCTCATTCATTTAGATACGGGGGCTATGTACCGAGCCATGACTTGGCTGGTATTACAGGCTGGACTTCCCCTAACCGATGAAGTGGCGATCGCTGATTTAGTGGGCCAAGCTCAACTGGAACTGAAGCATGGTGATCCCCTAGAGGTACGAGTGAACGGGCAGGTAGTGACCCAAGCCATTCGCTCTTTAGAGGTGACAGCCCAGGTTTCTACCATTGCGGCCCAGCCTGCTGTGCGAGAGGTGTTGCGTCGTCAACAACAAGCCTATGCCCGCACGGGTGGGGTTGCGGCGGAAGGTCGAGACATTGGTACCCATGTGTTCCCCGATGCGGGACTCAAAATTTTTCTGACCGCCTCTGTGGAAGAACGGGCCCGTCGTCGCTATCAAGAACTGGTAGCGTCAGGAATTGAAGATATTTCCTACGACCAGCTGGTGCAAGATATCGCCGAGCGCGATCGCAAAGATAGCCAGCGAGATGTAGCCCCCCTCCGCAAAGCAGCTGATGCTATTGAGATTTTGACTGATGGCTTATCCATTGAAGCCGTGACCCAAAAAATTGTGCATCTCTATAAAGAACGCTGCCCAGAGCAGGCCGCTGGGGTGTAGGATGCGATTGTAAAGGGGTCTTTGAACTGTCTTGCAGCAAAGTAAAGTGCGAAAAATGATGCGTTGGGGCAAACCTTTGGCGCGACCCTCACGAGTCATGGCGTTGCAATAGAGCGGGCAGAAGCAGCATCCCAAGATGATTTGAGGTAAGGGTTTTGGTGCAGAGCATTTCTGGGAAACGGTTGGCGCTCGCTGCTCGTATCGCGCAGGTACCGACCTCAATGACACTGGCCATTGCAGCGAAGGCAAAGGCCATGCGGGCCGATGGTATTGATGTGTTGGGGTTTAGTGCTGGGGAGCCGGATTTTGATACGCCGGACCATATTAAAGTCGCAGCCAAGACTGCCTTGGATGAGGGCAAAACCAAGTATGGCCCTGCGGCAGGTGAACCCGCGTTGCGAGAGGCGATCGCTCAAAAGCTCTACCGCGATAGCCAGCTCACCTACACTGCCGATAATGTGCTGGTGACCAATGGCGGCAAGCACGGCCTATATAACTTATTTCAAACCTTCCTCAATCCTGGCGATGAGGTGATCATCCCAGTGCCCTACTGGCTGAGTTACCCAGAGATGGTGAAGTTGGCTTCAGGGGTTCCGGTACTGGTACAGACCGAACTGAGTACGGGGTTAAAGATTACACCTGCCCAATTGCAGCAGGCGATTACGCCCAAAACCAAGTTTTTTGTTCTAAATTCGCCATCGAATCCGACGGGTGTGGTGTACACGCCTGATGAAATTCGTGCCCTTGCTGAGGTGCTACGCGACACGGATGTATGGGTGATCTCGGACGAAATTTACGAAAAAATTCTCTACGGCGATACCCAGCAGTTGAGTATTGCGACCCTTGGGCCTGAATTGTTTGAGCGCACCTTCATCAGCAATGGTTTTGCCAAAACCTATTCCATGACGGGCTGGCGTGTGGGCTATGTGGCTGGCCCAGTTGAGGAAATTAAGGCGATGACGCGTTTGCAAAGTCACAGTACTTCTAATGTCTGTACCTTTGCCCAGTACGGTGCGATCGCAGCCCTTAACGAGTCCCAAGACTGCGTGGCCCAAATGCTGAGTGCCTTTACCGTGCGGCGGAGCGTGATGTTAGAGGCGCTGAAGGCCATTCCTGGGCTAGAGTGTGTGCAACCCGATGGTGCCTTTTATATGTTCCCCAACATTCGCCAAACGGGAATGACGTCGCTTGAGTTTTGCGACGCATTGCTTGCGGCCCAGCAAGTTGCGGTAGTGCCTGGTATTGCCTTTGGTGCGGATGATTCCATTCGGATTTCCTACGCCACCGATCTAGACACGATTCAACGCGGCATGGAACGGCTGGCGAAGTTTGTTGCCACCCTGGTGTAAGGTGTCCTCGGTTCTCAACTGCTCTCAATCTCAGTAGGTATGACGTATCTGAACTGCCGCTAGGGCAGCGGCGGTTCAGCACCCATCCTAGACGAGCTATCCGTTTAGGAGTGGCAGAGATTATAGGGATTCTGTGGTGACAGGGATGGAGGGCTTGGCTGCTCCATAGCTGTCTCGACTGGCGACGCTGCGTCGCATGGCTTCTACAAAGCGGCTGACCCGAATCGGATCGACCCGATGCTCGACTTGACCCCCGCGCTTGAGAGAGCTGGCCACGATCACGCCATTGGCCGCTTGAATTAAATGGGGAATATTTTCCCAACTTGCGCCGCTGCCAATAAAGATAGGCACACCCTTAGCGGCATTCATCGCTAGTTCTAAATCTTCATAGCTGGGGGGGCTACCCGTGGTCCAACCCGAAAGAATAATGCCATCGGCTAGACCCCGTTCAATGGTTTCTTGAACGGCAGTGGTTAAGTTGGGAGAACCCAAGGGACGGGCATGTTTTACCAACACATCAGCCAAAATTTTGACATCGCTGCCTAGTTCGCGACGATAGCGCAGCAACTGATGGGCCTGTCCTTCAATTAGGCCTTGATCCGTTGCCATCACGCCTGTCAACACGTTCACCCGAATAAATTGGGCTTCCACGCAAGCGGCGATCGCCATTGCACTTTTGGCATCGTTGCGTAGGACGTTGATCCCTACAGGGAGCGGCACCAAGTTCATAATGCGCTGCACAATCAAGCTCATCGCGCTCACGATGGCTGGATCGACTTGATCTTTGGCAAAAGGCGCATCGAAAAAGTTTTCGATAATCAGACCATCTACGCCACCTGCTGCCAGTGCAGCCGCCTCCTGTTCTGCACGGTCAATGACTGCCCTTAAGCTTCCACCCCACCGGGGCGAAGTGGGTAGAGGCAACAAATGGACAACGCCAATAATGGGATGAGAGCACTTAAAGATGTTTTGTAATGCCACGGGTGAATTAGTCGAACGTTATAAAACGAAGTTTTAAGGCCAAGCAAAACCCTACTAAACACTGCCCAATTCCAGCACCCCAGAAAATGCACAGACAGACCCAGTAGAATCTTTAGATTGGCTGATGAATGCACGCTATCTTGCCTTTACAGTATATAGTCTGGTGGTTCGTCTGCTTGACTTTCCTGAAGAATAGGTGTCGATATCAGCGCTCCTTAACACAAGGCGGAAACACGATGCGGATTGATGAGGCGGCCTCTCTAGCAGCGATCGCCTTAGGTAGTAATTTAGGCAATCCTCTGGCGATGGTGAAGGGAGCGGTGGAGGTGTTATCCCATGAAGGGACCACTGTATCGCTCACGCAATCTCACTGGTATGAAACCCTTCCCATCGGCCCCAGCCAGCCCAATTATGTCAACGGATGTGTCGTCATTCGCACGCGGCGATCGCCCGAAGATTTAATGCAGTGGCTGATGCACATAGAACAACACTTTGGCCGACAGCGCACTGAACATTGGGGCCCACGCACCCTCGATCTGGATTTACTCCTTTACGACAGCCTTGTGTTGGAGACGCCAACCTTGACCCTGCCCCATCCGCGTCTTGCTGAGCGTGCCTTTGTACTGGTGCCTTTGGCTGAACTTTTACCGGATTGGATTCATCCCCAGTTGGGGTTAAGTATCCGCCAACTGTGCGATCGCGTTGACCGCAGCGGTGTGACCTTAATGGCAGAACAATCGCAACCGCTCTAGCCCTTGGAGGCAAGGTCTTTTATGCTCAATATGTTATTTCCGGTTGCGTTTCCATGAGTGCAGATACGCCTGAATTGCCTGAATTGATTGAACCCATTCTGTTTGCCCGCAGCCGCAAATTTAGTTTTGAAACGAATCGCTTACGGCTTCCCAACGGTGCCATTGGCGATTGGTCTTGTATTCGTCATCCGGGGGGAGCTTTGGCGGTTCCCGTAACATCCACAGGGCAGTTGGTCTTGGTTAAACAGTACCGATTTGCACTGCAAGGGCGCATCTTAGAATTTCCGGCAGGAACGGTTGAAGTCAAAGAAGATCCCTTTGCCACCATTCAGCGCGAGATCGAAGAAGAAATCGGCTATCGTGCTCACCGTTGGACAACCCTGGGTCAGTTTCCCTTAGCTCCAGGCTATTCCGACGAACTGATCTATGCCTACCTGGCTCAAGACTTGGAACAGCTCGACGCTCCCCCCGCCCAGGATGAGGACGAAGATATTGAAACAATTTTGATGACGCCTGCCGAATTTGAAGCTGCGGTGCATCGGGGTGAGCCCATTGATGCTAAATCGATCGCCAGCTACTTTTTAGCGCGTCCGTACCTGGGGCTTTAATAAGACTCGGTCGAATTGAACAACGCGCCAGTGACTCTTTCGAGTTGCTTCAACCCTCGCAGTGATCCACGGATTAAACGTGCTGCCTGCAACGGTGAACGCACAAAACAGGCCGTTAGTGCCAGTGGATCGAGGGTTCCATTGGCCGTCATTGCGGTAGATAAATCGGGGATATCGTGCTGGGCATCGTCGCTGACAACGCGGACCATGCCCACCTCAATGCCTGTTCCTTGCAATGCCGCCAAAAAGGCATAGCCTTCCATATCGACGGCTTCCGCTTGGCAGCGCAGTGCTAACGCTTGCTTATCGGCAGCACGGTGAACTAGGCGATCGCACATGGCTGCGGTGACAATCGTCACAGAATTTCCAAGACGCTCCTGTACAGTCTTGAATACAGCCTTACTGCACGCTAGCGAACAGGCGCTAGGCGGCGGAACTGAGGCTAAGGGCCGCGCGTCAATACAATTCCGGTACAATACCCAATCTCCCACCTGAAGATTGGAGATTAAGCCACCGCACAGCCCCATCAATACGACCGAAGGAGGAGCATCAAATTTTGGAAGGCTGGTTTGACACCATTGCTGTAAATAGGCTTCTACAGGCATGGGACCCATAGGGATAGGGTAGACCAAAACCTTAGGATTGCCTTTTAATCCGCGTTGGACTGCCTTAAATTCAGCCCCTTGGGGCACAAAGATACAATGTAAGCCTGTCATGCTGCTTATAGAGCTATTTTTAAGCAGACATCGCCTAAACTGGCGAAGAGACAGTTAAGGGTTCTGTCACAGAAAAAGGAGCATTTTAGCATTTGCTTATGGTATCTTCCTCGGAGAGTAAGTCCGAAACTCTTTATTATTAATATTTCATTAGATTGTTCATTTAGAGAATATCTAACGCATTAAACCCGCCATTGTGCAATGAAGCGTAGAGCATGTCTAACCTAGCTACATAAGCAGGGCAGGGTCGGAATTGGTGTAAGAGGAGTGAGTGTATGGTTCAAGTTGCTGTAGAGACGTCCCTGGGTTATCCAGAAGTGGAGCGGTTTTGCCAGGATATTTTGCCGAAGGTTTCTCGTACCTTTGCAATCAGTATTCGGTTTTTGCCGGGGCAATTAGGACGGGCTGTGTTATGTGGCTATTTGCTCTGCCGCATTGCTGATACCGTGGAAGACGATCCGAAGGCATCGATTCAAGCCAAAACCACGTTGCTTGAGCAGCTGATCCATTGCTTCGAAGATGCTGATCTTGCAGATCGCTATCCGCAGTTTACGCAGATGGTGACGGGAGATCCTGCTCACTTAGAATTGCTGCATCAAACCAATCTGGTATTTTTGCTGTATCGCAGTTTGCCAGAGCAGTCGCAACAGACGCTGCAACATTGGATCACCGAAATGATTGTGGGGATGAAGAAGTTCGTCAACCTTTACCCCAATGGCATTCGCATCCAAACCCTAGACGAGTACAAAGAATATTGCTACTACGTGGCAGGAACGGTCGGCTATTTGCTCACAGACTTATGGTACGAGCATTCTCCGTTTGTGAACCGTGCTACCTATCAGTTGTTGCGTAAGACTTGCGCGGAGTTTGGCGAGGCTTTGCAGACGGTTAACATCCTGAAGGACATTGCTTGGGATGCTGAACACGAAAACTCTATCTATATTCCTCAGGACTCTCTGGAGTCCTTTGGTAGCAGTCAAGACAAGTTACTTGACCCCGCTTATCTTCAGCAAAACCACGCTGCCATTAAGTCTTTGGTGGAGTTGGCCTGGACCGACCTTGATAAGTCGGCAGATTACCTGACTCAACTGCCCCATGCATCCATTCCCATTCGGCTCTTTTGCATTCTGCCTTTGATGTTTGCCTATGCCACCTTGCGCGATATTACGCGCTCAACAGCCATGTTGCACTCTGGCGGCAATGTCAAGATTACCCGAGAGGAAGTTAAGACGTTGATTATGGTCAGTCCGTTGACGGTCATTAGCAATGTTTTGGTGCGCGGCTTGATTGGAATTGTTCGTAAGCGTCCTTTTAAGTTTTGAACGTTAACAGCGGGTTCATTACAAAGAATAGGTTCTGCCAGGAAAAAGGAGCGATCGCATGGCCAGTATCCAAGGCGACCTGCAAGACCTAGCGGCAGAATCAACGCCGCGAAATACCAGTGCAGAGTCTACCCCGACGCTTGAAGGTTCCCTAGAGCGTTCTAGCTCCAGCATGAACGAGTCATCGTTCTTAGGGCGCATTGCTGCGCTGCGCACCACCATTGGGTTTTATTTGGACGATATCCAAACCCCTGTAGGGGTCGCCATTAACTTGGCGATTACGCAATTGGTGTTGCTGTCCACTGGGATTTTTGTGGCCCAGACCTATCCCTTATCCCCGAATATTCGTTCAGGGTTAGACACCCTTAATACGGGGATTTTATGGCTGTTTGTGGTGGAGTATATCCTGCGGCTTTGGTGTGCACCGCGACGACTACGCTTTGTCTTTAGTATTTATTCGCTGATCGACTTGTGTACCATCGTGCCGTTTTTAGTGGCATTTGTGGATGTCGGATTTGTGCGCATCTTCAGATGGTTGCGAATCTTGCGCCTGGTCCGGTTTTTAGATCGTCAGCGCTTTTGGGGCAATGTGCGTTCTGGCGATGCTCCGGTTCTGGTGCGCATTCTATTTACGCTCTTTGCGATTGTGTTTGTGTACTCTGGGTTTATTTATCAGGTGGAACACCCTGTCAATCCGGCTCAGTTTGGCACGTTCTTAGATGCGTTTTACTTTTCGGTGGTTACAATGACCACGGTTGGTTTTGGGGATGTGACACCCACAACGGAAGCGGGACGGTTACTCACTGTCTTGATGATTATGACGGGTGTGGTGTTGGTGCCTTGGCAGGTGGGAGATCTGGTGCGGCGTTTGGTGGCAGGGGCTACCCAGGTAGAGTCCCCTTGTGCGGGGTGTGGCTTGGCATTCCATGACCGAGATGCACGGTTTTGCAAGCGTTGCGGCACGGGCCTGGCCTAAAGGCTGGCTTCTAAAACGTTAAGCATTTTGCGACTGTTGCCAATGGGCACGGACGAGTTTTAGTTCTTCGTAGGTATAGGTTTCGCCGAGGTAGGTGCGCAGGGCGGAAAGGGAAAAGTCCCCGATTTGGGCGATCGCCGCTTGGATGGTGGCTTGGCGATCCGGTTCGACTAGGGTATCGAGATCGACCGTTTCTCCATGCTCGATGGAAGCAATCAGATGACTGACCACTGTAGAGGGTTTGAGACGGCGACGCTGGGCAATATCGCTGAGGGCATGGCCTTTGCGATGCAACGCGAGGGTGAGGTGAATGGTTTCGCCCAGGGAAGTGGGGGAACTGGCAGTGGAGGGTGTGGCGACGGGCTGCACGCTTTCAGCGATTTCGGCGCGCAGGGGGAGACCTTCTTCGATACAAAAGCGATGAATCTCGGCCAGAAATTTATCGCCGTACTGGATCAGCTTACGACTGCCCACGCCGGAAATGGTGGCAAATTCTGCTAAGGTTTGGGGTTGCTGTTGGGCCATTGCTTTGAGGGTGGAGTCGGCAAAGACCATGTAGGGGGCGATCGCCCGTTCGTCGGCGAGGGTTTTACGCAGCGATCGCAGGCGCTGGAAGAGTGCCTCGGCATTGACGGAATTGTCGGAGGCAAGGCGGTGTGTATCCTCTGTACTGGTGGCTTGAGGTGTCACTGCCACCATGACTCTGATTTGTTTACGCATCACCTCCCAACTGCGGGGGTTGAGTTTCAAGACGGGGTAACCGTCGGCGGTTTCTTCCATCAGTCCTTGCTGTAACAAGGTGCGACACAGCAATCGCCATTGATCGACTGATTTATCTTTGCCAATGCCGTAGGTGGAAAGTTTGTCGTGACCTTTTTGGAGAATTCGTTGACCTTTTGAGCCACGCAGGACATCGATGACGTGGGTTGCCCCAAACCGTTCTTGGCAGCGGGCCACACAAGATAAAAATTTCTGCGCGTCTACGGTCCAATCTTCTAAGGGTTTGGGGTTGCGACAGTTATCACAATTTTCGCAACTGCCGGGGAATTGTTCGCCAAAGTAGCTGAGTTGGATGGTACGGCGGCAGACAGTGCCTTCGGCATAATCGATGACTTGGCGCAGTTGTTGGCGGGCAATACGTTGTTCTTGAACGAGGGGTTCTCCTGTGGCAGGGTTTACTTTTTGTTCGATCATCCAGTCGATGGTGCGGATGTCTTTGGGGGCAAAGTACAAGATACAAACGGCGGGTTCGCCATCGCGTCCGGCACGGCCTGCTTCTTGGTAGTAGCTTTCGATGTTGCGGGGCAGGTCGTGATGAATCACGAAGCGCACATCGGGTTTATTGATGCCCATGCCGAAGGCGACGGTGGCAACCATGATTTGGGCATCGTCACGCAAGAAACGGTTTTGGTGGTCAAACCGTAGGCGATCGCTCAATCCTGCATGGTAGGGCAGTGCGCTAATGCCGTCGCGTTGCAGTTTGGCGGTGAGTTCATCGACTTGGCGGCGGCTGGCGCAGTAGATAATGCCCGACCCTTGGGTATTGCGAATAATCTGCACAATCTCGTCGTAGAGGTGACGGGGTTTAGGTCTGACTTCGTAATAGAGGTTGGGTCGGTTAAAGCTGGCGATGTGGACGAAGGGTGTTTGCAGCAGCAATTGATGGTGGATATCTTGCCGCACGCGATCGGTGGCGGTGGCGGTGAGGGCCATGATCGGGATGGCGGGATAGCGCTCCCTCAGTTCGGCAAGGCGACGATATTCGGGTCTAAAGTCATGGCCCCATTCGGAGACGCAGTGGGCTTCATCTACTGCTAAGTAGGAGATGCCAACTCTGGCGTTGAGTTGATCTAGCAGGCCCAAGAAGGTGGGGTTGAGGAGTCGTTCTGGGGCAACGTAGAGGAGTTTGATGTCGCCACGGAGCAGTTGGGATTCGCGATCGCGGGTTTCTTGGACGGCAAGGCTGCTATTGAGATATGTGGCAGGGATCTGGCTCACTTGGAGGGCAGTGACTTGATCCTGCATGAGGGCAATTAGGGGCGATACCACGATCATGACGCCTGGTTGGAGTAGGGCCGGAAGCTGAAAGCAAAGGGACTTTCCGCCCCCAGTGGGCATGATGACCAGTAGATCTTGGCCCTGGAGTGCTGCTTCGATGATTTCCCGCTGACCGGGACGGAAGCTATCGTAGCCAAAGTAATGCTTAAGGGCTGCTTCTAGAGAAGGAGCGACAGTCTCGGCGGTCATTACGGTTGAGGAGAGATGCGGATTCAGATGCGCCAGCAGACGCTCTCCTCATGGTAAAGGATAGGGTTTAGGACAATCTAGTAAGGTCAGCAAACTTGTCTCTAAACAAAGCTCATATGTTGGGGAGGTGCTATACAGCCAGTGCTTAGTACGACTAAAGCGAATATTGGATAAAATTTCTGTATGTAGTTATTGTCAATTTTGAGCCCTATTTTCAAGTTTCTCGAATTGACTTGGTTGAAGATGAAGTAGAGGCGCTACACAAACCTAATCGTGCTGGGGTGCAGTTGTACGGAAATGCAAGATTTGACTTTACTAAAGGAAGATCTATTTCAAGAATTTTTATTGAATTAGATAGTAGTTTGTGAATTGATTCAAGGTTTATAAATTTGCGAAAATAAAAAGATTTTGGATAGATGTTTTACATAAAATAGATTCTATGAAGATTAAATGTGTTTCAATCTAAGAATACTTGTTGTAAGATCTTTTTTAGAAATCGAATAGAAAGACTTATTGGTTTTTAGTAAAATACATATGTTATCCAAGAAATGATCAAACCTATGAGCAGTGAAGTGGAAGTTGAATTTGATTCTTGGGAAGGACTAGTTTCATATTTTGCTAGTGCAGATGATTTTCCAGGATGGGTATTTCGAGGACTTTCAAGTAGTTCTTATTCCCTTCATAGTAAGCTTGAACGCTCTCTTCAAGATGCTGAAATTCCTGAATCTGAATGGAAATATCGAGAACGTTCTGGATTTGCTTTCTTTAAAGAAAGAGCAACTCTATTCTTATCTAATACTCCCGACGATGAGGATATATTGGGTTGGATGTCTTTTATGCAACATTATGGTGCTCCTACACGTTTGACCGACTGGACAATGTCACCTTTTGTTGCTTGTTTTTTTGCTTATGAAAAAGCGAGAAAAGATGATGGAAAGGCTGCTTTGTGGATGCTTAATGCAGGAGCATGTAGAGTTCAAAAAATTGGAACATATTTTCCATTTGGACCAGATTATTTGGGAGTCATTCCTTCTCAGCATTATTCTGTGGATGGAAGTACGGAAACTATGCCGGGATGTGTTGTAACTGATAAAGATGTTTCTATAAGTGAAAATAATCTGTTGCGTCGTGCAATAACAGAAGAGTGGACATATCCCCTGCCGTTGTCAATTTTAAGGCCTGACAGAAGAATGCTGGCACAACAAGCCTGTTTTGTATGTAATGCGAAGCTTTCAGGCAAGGAAGAGAAAACACCAGTGGAATTATTGATGAATGAGGCTCTTCCACCTGAATTTAATAACTTATTAGAAAAGGTACCCAAAGAATTATTAAATCCACCTAAAGTTAAAAAGATCTCTTTGCCCAATCGATGGAGGAAACAAGCTCTTGAGTCTTTAGCAAAGATGAACATTACTGCTGATACTTTATTCCCAGGACTTGATGGCCTTGGTAGAACTACAGAAATACATATGCAATTGTATATTCCACCTTTACCACGTGACTATTTAGGTCTGTAGATATCATTGTTGTTGCTCTATATAAACCAAGATTCATCTGAGAGTACTAAAGTTATATAGCAATTTTACCTGATTCGTGAGAACGGCTTTGTTTTAATCAAAGGGTCTTGAGGATTATATCTCTCATGAATGACTTAGGATTGCTATATAACAGAGTTGCTTAATAACCTAAATTAATTTAAACAATATATCTAAAATGTTGTGCTTTATATGCATATGACTTGAAGGACTTATAAATAAAATGAATGTATTAATGGGATTTTGTATGATCGAGATATTGTGTATTAAAAGATAATAGGATTGAGTGGTGAAAACTTTCTTTTTGACTTTACTTGAGATGTTTTTTGGTAATGGTTTCTGATTGCTAATTAAAGTATATAAAATTCAGGTATAGAGCCGAGCAACTTTGGAGATCTAAACCAATGGCTACTGTTTATCGCTATGAAAGACCGAAACATAATCATTCTCTAATTGGGCTGTGGCACATTTATGAGATGGAAATGTGGGATGAAGATTACTTCAATATGGAGACTCAAGCCTACATTGAAGTTGCCCCCACAAATGAGGGTGATTTTCAGTTCGGCTTAGTCTCAGGTTCAATCGATGGCTACCTAGAAGACAACAATGGCAAAGAGCGTTTTGCTTTTACTTGGGATGGATCTGATGAAATGGATGAAGCCAGCGGTAGCGGGTGGTTGCAACTGAGCAGCATAGACGAGGTAGAGGGGCTAATTAAATTTCATGGAGGCGATCGCTCCACTTTCAAAGCCCGTCGAGCTAAACAACGTTAGGGATGTGATCGTGTTAAGTTGTTGCCGCCTGTGTCAATAGTTGCTTTAACACAAGCGGCCTTTGGCAAGATGCTTTAGTGCTTACCCTGAATTAGTTGATGCTGTAGCCAAACAAGCGCGGATCAGCATCCGTTAGGTTTAAATCGGCCAAGCCATACTCAGCCCATCGCCGATCCACCATTGCCGCCGTCTCTTCATCCGATACCAACGGCGCACTCCAAGGCCGATCCGTTTCGGGGTAAATCTTTGTCGTAGCATCAATTCCCATCTTGCTCCCTAAACCAGACTTCTCAGTGGCAAAGTCTAGGGCATCGAAGGGATGCTCCGGCAAAATAAACACATCCCTTGCTGGGTCAACTTTAGACGTAATGGCCCAAACAACTGCCCGTGGATCGCGGATATTGATGTCTTGATCTACCACAATCACAAACTTGGTATAGCTAAACTGAGGCAACGCGCTCCAGAACGCTAACGCAGCACGGCGGGCATGGCCAGGATAGGCTTTGTTAATCGCCAGCACCGCAGCCTTGTAGCTCAACGCTTCCATCGGTAAAAAGAAATCCACAATTTCTGGCACTTGCTGCCGCAAAATCGGAGTATAGATGCGGTTCAGTGCGATCGCCATCATGGCATCTTCCTTCGGTGGCCGACCGCTGAAAGTCGTGAGATAAATCGGATTTTTGCGATGGGTAATGCAATTAAACCGCAGCAAGGGCGCTTGTTCGTTTACCCCTCCGTAGTAGCCCATGTGATCACCTGCGGGGCCATCCACGCCCGTTTCCCCAGGCGTGATTGTCCCCTCCAAGACCATCTCCGAATCGGCAGGAACTTCTAAATCAACGGTTTTGCACTTCGCAAGATGAATGCCTGCACCCCCATACAACCCCGCAAAAAGCCATTCCGACAAATCCACCGGAACTGGCGTTGCTGCCGCCATGATGATTAGTGGATCGACCCCCAATGCGATCGCCACTTCCAACGGTTCGCCGCGTTCCGCCGCCTTGCGCAAATGACGCGTCGGCCCCCGTACCGAGAGCCATTGCACCGTCATCGTATTTTTAGACTGTTGCTGGAGCCGATAAACACCAACATTCGGAATCTTACTTTCTGGATCCTTGGTAATCATCAACCCCAAGGTCAGCACCCGTCCGGCATCTCCTGGATATACCCGCAACATGGGAATTTTCGAGAGATCGACATCCTCTCCCTGCACCACAACCTGCTGACACGGAGGTAACAGATCGCGGCTCGGCTTGGCTCGCAGCACATCGAATAACACCTTGCCAAAGTTAATCGTTTGGGACACCGTCTTGGGAGGACGAGGTTGATATAACAGCGCCAGTTTTTGCCCCAAAGCTTCAAGCTCTTCTGGTTGGTCCACATTCATCGACCAGCAAATGCGCTCAACCGTGCCCATTAAATTTACTGCTACAGGCGAGTCGTAGCCCTTCACATTCTCAAAGAGTAAGGCTGGCCCACCCTTTTGCAGCATGCGGTTGGCAATTTCCGCAATTTCCAAATCAGCATCGACTAGCGCATTCACACGACGTAAAGCGCCTCGCGATTCAAGCAGTTTAATAAATCCCCGTAGGTCTCTGGCCATTACAGTTCTGCAACGAAGCGACGTCCCTTTAATTTTTACATTCCCTCGCAGGGAATCCTGACTAAGAGGAAGGAACTTGTTTCTTAAAGCTCCCGTTTTGACCTCTAAGCTTAAATTAACTCTGATCTTTGGGAACGATGTGCGATGCTCACGCGATTCGGCAAAGGATTCTGCAATATCTGTTTGCGATCATCCGCCATACTGGCATCCCTCATGTGTGGGGTGCAACCAGTAGGGTCAGTGCTTGCCTCTCCCGTAACGGTCGTGATTTCTAATAGTGGTTCAACCAACACGCCGGGCTATCAAATCGACATAACGCCTTCAGGCCGTGCGGACTATACCCATGCTGGTCAGCAGTCTCAGGCTCAACTTCCATCCGATTTGGCAACTAAACTATTCCAAGACTTAGAAGTGGCAAGGCCGCTTTCTCAACTGCCTGATATTCCCTGTGCCACATCTGTCTCGTTTGGTAGCACGTTGTTGATTCGTGTAGGGGAAGAGCGATCGCCCGATCTAAACTGTCCCGGCAATCAGCAAGAAGCAACCTTAAAACAGGATGTTGAAGCTATTGTCAAAGCCTTGAACATTGAGACGCTACCCGCTTCTGTAGATCAAGGGCATCTCATCCAAAAATAGACCACTTCAAAAAGTAAACGGACGAATCAGAAGGAACGCTCCATTGGCTGGGGCTATTTTCCTAATTCGTCCGGCTTTACCTATTCGTTAAATCGATTTAGAAACCCAACCGACCAACGGGGGCACCTAACCCTGTGGGGCCATCGAAACCCGTCACACCCGAGCAAAGGTAGGCTGGGCTACAAGTGCCATTCGTTCCACTCGTGACATCAAAAAATCGGCCTTTGTGGGCGTAGGGGTAGGAGCCATAGTTAGTAGCACTGGCGTTCCCTGCCAAAGCATAGATACTAGCAATGATGGGAGCCGCTAAACTCGTCCCACCAACCTTTAGCCATCCCCCTGCATTTGAATTGTATATGGCTGCCCCTGTGGCTGGATCGGCAGCCGCAGAAACATCGGCAACCGTACGGTTAGAGCATCCAGTATCTTTTTGCCACGTCGGTTTGCTTTCATAAAGGCTACATCCACTGCCAGATCCGCTCCATGCTGTTTCACTGGCCCGGGTATTGTCTGCATTCAAGGTCAAAGTAGTACCGCCTACAGCAGTGACATACTTAGAGGCGGCAGGATACGCTACGCCATAACCCGCATCGCCTGACGAGAAGGTAAATACAACACCAGGATGGTTGAAATGTCCATCAATACTTGAAGAAGTCTGCGATGAAAATTCGCCTGATCCCCAAGAGTTTGAAACAATCGTCGCGCCTAAAGAGACTGCTTTATCAATCGCAGCTAACATGTCCGCGTAGGAATTGGAATTGGCTTCAATCAGCACAATTTTGCAGTCTCTTTTACAGAGGGCATGCACTATTTGCACATCTAAAGAGGTTTCCATTTCCCACCCTGCGTTATAGGCTGGGTTGCCAACCTTGATTTTAGTAAAACAGCCATTTGCCGTGGTGCAAGGTGGTAAGCCAAATGCTGCACTATAAATTTTCAGGTCTTGTTCAATATTGGGTGCATCGAATGCATCGACGATGTAGACCGTTTGTGGCGTTGGAGGTCTGTGAGGAAGGTTATAGGCAGTGCGAAACTGTGTCGGACCATAGCCTGAGGGTGTGCGACTGGTCCGTTTCATGCGCGTGCGGGCATCGGAAACGACAGCAGCATGACACTGCACCTGACCGCGGGTTGGTTTTGGACAAGCTGGAGTGCTAAAGGTGGGTTTTACTGTTGCAGCAATTGTTCGAGCCTGAAAAATCTTGTACCCTAATCCAGACACGCAGGCCAATAAAACAGCGGAAGCAAGCGATGCCTTAATAATCGTTCTCATAGTGTTCGATGAAATTGAATGCTGGGGAGTAAATGTAGAAGCAAACTCTAGGTATTAGAGCTGTAGAAATTGTCTCGATTTGACCTATTTGAGAGTGCTAGGGTTGTCCGATGTTGATAAGCCGCAGTGTCTAGAGGAGGCAGGATAATAGTGACGGTATGGTTATCCTGCTCCTCTCAGGGATTAAGGTCATTCAAGGATTGATCTCAGAATGCCCAATTATTTTCTATGGAAAACATTTAATATTTGAATTCATCATGAATTGATGTGTGTCTTAATGCACGTCTAACCATATATTCATCTGTAAAAGAATCTGCCAAAAATAGGCTTATATTCTGTATGCTTCTGGATGATCAATACAAATATGATATTTATTGAAAACTTTATTTTTGTGTATAAAAAGCTGCTTAATTCTAAATAAAATCTATTTAATTTGTATGGGATAAATAGCTCATGATTTGATATCCCCTGAAAGGATTAGAAGTGAGTCTCTACTAACATAAGATTAAGATTTTGGAATTATTATCTAGGGCTGAACTGTATTCTTGTCTAGAAGGGAGCGATATAATTAGACATAAGCATTGAGGCATGAACCCCATGAGAAAAATGTTAGGTGTGCTATTACTTTCAATGCTCCTTTGGGCTGGCATCCTATCTCCATGGCTAGCGAATAGTTCCTACTTAGCTTCTGCCCAGGAGATGCCTGTTTTTGCTCAGGTGCAACCTCAATCTCAACCCACACAAAACCCCTCTCAACCGCTACAAACACCACCCCAAGAGCCAGCAGATGTTAAGGCGGAACAGACCAATACACCCAAGAAGGCTTCTGATGCTCAGGAGCAGCGTTCGGTTGCCCAGCAGCGCCAAGCTTCTAAAGATTCGTCTGGGCCTTACGATATGGATGCAATGGAAGCCTTTAATAGAGCCTTATATGGTTCCTAAGCACATAAGGCAAGGCTAAGCATTTGGTTGGGCTGCCTGACACTGAGGCTGCGTGGTGGGAAAGACAACTGCACAGCTTGCAGGCAAAGACTTGGGCATTAAAGGAGGGGTAGGTTCAGAACCAAGGGGCTTTGCATTTTCAATTCGCTGTGCGGGGGCAGAACATGGCTCGGGGCCGCGCAAGATATTTCCTTGGGCATCTTTTTCAATCATTTCAAATTGCGTCATCATGTCATGGTCTTCATGCACGAGGTTATGGCAGTGAATCATGTAC
>DATNQK010000218.1:0-2339 GCA_036704065.1 Stenomitos sp. | reverse complement strand
GGGATTGTGGTCACGCCTGGGAATGCCTTTGGCTCTGGCGGTGAAGGCTACATGCGCATCAGCTTAATTGCCGACTGCGATCGCCTCGAAGAAGCTTTCAATCGTCTTAAGCAAGCCAACATTACTTACACAATGCAGCTTGTGTAAATTGAAGACACGTCTCTCGCAGATCAAGGGGTTGCAGTTGCAATTGCGCATGAATTCCCTACTGCATCAGAGCGTGGTAGTACCGCAGCGCCACAGCCGCAGCTTGGTTCCATGTAAACTGCTTCAAGGCCCTAGCGCGAGCCGCCTTACCCAGAGATTCCTTTAAGTCATCGTTCACCAGAATCTCGATTATTTTTGTGGCCAAGCCAACCGGATCGTTTTTTTCCACTAAAAATCCTTGCTGCCCGTCTTGTACAACTTCAGCGAGTGCACCGGACTGAGCCGCCACAACTGGCGTACCAGAGGCCATTGCTTCTAGGGGCGGCAGTCCAAACCCTTCATCCCAAATGGAAGGAAACACAAAAACATCAGCTTCATAAAACGCCTCTATCAGCTGTAGGCGTGGAATTGCACCCAAAAATGAAACTTGATCGACCAACTCAGGCGGAATCATCCCTCGGAGCAGAGTCATGTAATCGAATGCGTAATAGGGGCTGACTTTTGCAATCAACTCAGTATTATTCATCGCAAAGGTTTCTTCCAGCGGGTAAGGCCACTGCGGCCCAGCCAATTGAAGACATGCGTTAGGGTGTTGCTGAGCAATAATCTTAAAGGCTTCTATCAACACATGAATGCCTTTATGGGGCGAAATTGCACCCACATACAAAATCTTCTTTTCCTGGCGGTTTCTTAAAGCAACATAATCTTTCTCTGTTGCAAACTCTGAACCATCAATTCCGTTATAAATCGTACTGCAACGGTCGTTTAATTCCGCAAAGTCGGTGCGAGTTTTTTCTGTAATATAGTCGCTTACCGTAGCCACTAAATCTACATTTTTCAGCCGTCGCCTTAACAGCGGTTGATTATGTTGAGGAAACCATTCTGCATGGAGTTGCAGCACAACTTTGGTCTGAGGATTGAGTCTCTTTACCAGTGGAATATATTGAGAAGTATGTTGAAAATGCACAACATCAAAATCTTGTAACTGCATGTCCTGAGCAATCTTGCGTCCATATAGAGGTGCAGTCCAAGCAGAGACAGAGGGTGCAGGCTTAAAGCCCTGGTTGAAATATCTCCCTAATGGGGATTTGGCATATCTTTTAAATATTTTGCCTATGACTTTATCCGAAAGCGTAGGAGATATAAATCGATAACAGACCCCCTCCTCCTGTAGTTCTTGCCCCACTTCTAGGGGTGCCGCAGTACCACTCACGCCATACACAACAACCTCGCAAAATGGAGCCAAAGCACGAGCCAAACGATAGGTACAAAGTCCAACAGAAGTCTGAAACGGTGGCAAAATGCGATCAAGAGACTGATTAACAATTGCAACCTTCATAGGGGGCATTGTCCGAGGTAAGCATCTATTTCGGAACTTAACCTAAAAAAGCAGTTTTACTCATCAGACTATCTAAAGAGATTGAGGCTAGAATCTCAGCTTTACCAGACATAGGGTAAAAGTCGATACCGAACGCGCTGAGTATAGGCTGTGTAGCCCTCTAATGCCTGCCTTAAAAACTGCTCTTCAATTAGAATTCGCACAGCCAACAAGGCAGTTGGCACAATTGCCCAGCCAACCGCTGCATAAGACTCTAACCACAACGGCATACCAATCATCAGCAATACTGCCCCTGCGTACATGGGGTGGCGCACGATGCCGTATACGCCAGTATCAATGACGGTCTGCTGGCGCTCTGCTTGGTACTTCACAACCGGAGCGGCAAAGGTATTTGCTTTAAATGACAGCGAAACCATCAACCAGCCTGCCACAAACAGGAACAAGCCGACTCCCGCAATGATTGCATTGGGCTTACCCAGCAGATGATACCGAAACACATCGAGCGGAATGCTAACAATTAAGGCTAAGAACGCTGCGAGAAACAAGACCGTAATAATTTTATCGGGGAGGGGTTGCCCCTCTTGAATAGGAGGTTTGAGGCGTTCGTTCCAGAGTGCATCGTCTGCTCGAAATACAGTGACGACCGTGGCGATCGCACTAATGACAATCACGCCCACGAACACCCAAGCCCGCCACCAATCCAGAGTACCCGCAGGCAGAAACAACAACCCACCAAAAATGATGAAATTTGTAGCAAGGGCCAGAAAAGCTTTGAAGACCATTGCACTCCTCCCCCGTTCTAAGACTCAGAAGGTTTAAACCTGAGTCAGTTCGATTAAGTTGCCATCTGGAT
>DATNQK010000217.1:0-4561 GCA_036704065.1 Stenomitos sp. | reverse complement strand
GGGTAGCATGTGGGCAGTAGAGTGAGAAGAAGTCTCCTGCTTCTAACAAAGAGGAAGTCTCTGAAGACATCTCCTCTTGCACAAGGGGATTGATTGCTGTGGTGTCAACAATGTCTGATGCAAAATAGGTGACATCATCGGTGTACCGAACGATCCCCTCAGGATTGAGGATCAAGATGAGTTCTTCTTCTCGTTTGACTGCACCACTGAGGAACGCAGGCTGAATCGTGCGATCGCGTCCGTAGGAAATGTCGAAGTCGATACTTTCCGGCGCAAACGCACTCACCTCGCACACTTCATTGACCACGACGGCTACTCGTAGTGATTGCCATTCGATGACAATGACATTGTCTCGAGGCGAACAGTAGCGTGCCGATTGTCCCAACCGTAAGCCGAGGTGCATCACCGGGATGACCTTGCCCCTTAAATTGAGCAACCCGATAATATCGCCTGGTGCTTCCGGAACGGGAACGATTTGGGGCATCGGAAAGAGTTCGCGGATGCAGGAAACGTCCAGAGCATAAGGTAAGCCCCGCATCCGAAATGTCAAATAGGACTTTGGATTCATAGTATTGAGTCAGCCAAAAAAGAAGGGTCTTGCTCAGTCCAATTTGGAAGGACTAGCTTGGCACTTTCACGGGAATGTATTTTTCCAATACGGGCAGCAACTTCTCGCGATCCACTGGTTTGTGCAGGTAATGGGTCGAGCCAGCAAACTGTCCCTTCACTTTGTCGATCAGACCGTCTTTTGCGGTCAGCATAACGACGGGGAGATCTCGAAACTTACTAATGCTGCGAATGGTCCGGCACAGCTCCAAGCCGTCGATATCCGGCATCGTGACATCGAGGAGTAAGAGCGTGATTGGATTGCTATTCAGTAGATTGAGCGCTTCGACGGCATTATTGGCCAGTAGAACTTGATAGCGATCGCCAATGGCACGTTTGATCATCGTTTGCACGATCTGGCTATCATCTACGCTCAAAATCATCGGAAGCTGGTCTACTTTCTCCGAGACGGGCTTGGGGATCGTTGCTCCTAGCGATTCCGTGAGAGAAGACGGCGAGGTCTCTGTTGCAGATGGTGCAACTCGCTTCGAACCAGGGAACGCAATCCAACCTCTTTGTGCCCAATCCGCATAGTGCTGCGCCAGTTTTAACGGGTCGAAATCCATAGCCACTGCAATTTCCAGTAGCGATCGCTGGCCATTCACCCACTCTTCGAGGTGACGGCCAGTCGCGTCTGGAAGGGCCTCAAGTGAAACACCTGTTGCATGGGGAACAGCATATATGGACGGGACAAAGACCGATAACTTGTTCCATATTTGTCTGCGATAGGCCAGTCCTTGATGAATCCTCTCCCAAGAAAGGAGTTGACCTTCCGCATCAAAACCCAAATCGATTTGAACTTCTGGATCAGATCTTAATGTGCCTGCACAGGTTGCAACACGCTCTAGATGTACGATCACAGAATTCAAGGCAAGCGACTCAAGATCTTCCCACTTCAGCAAGCCAAATCGACTAACAAAACCTAAGATTTCGCGTAAGGAATTGGGGTTTTTGACACGACTGCTTGCAGCAGTGACAGCAGAACTGAGGTGAGAGAGATTGAGTTTTCGCGCAATCCAGTCACAATACGATTGGACGGTAGGCAAACTCGTCCCTGCAAACGCAAGTTGTCCACGCTGAAACATCAAAACAAAAGCGTTGGATAAACCTGGGATATTGCTTTCCCCCTGAATATAAACCGCACCCTCGTATTCATTGGTGCGGAAGACATTGAGCGTTTCCATGATCGCCCCAGGCTGAAAAGATAACTCCACTACGTAATTCCCCCGTAACAAGCAAGAAGATCTGGGACGGAAATAAATCGGTATTATATGCTACAAAAACACCTTTTATTGCTAAAAAAGTTCTTCCTGATGGTGAGATCTTTTTCGGTACTAGAGGCATTCTTTCAGCAGAGAAACAATATAAACTTTTATCTCTACCCTAGGTTGCCCCCACTCCAAATGCATTGAACAACACCGTACATTTTAATTTTGACAGTCTTCCATAGAGTTTTTTTAATCACTCCATACAAGGCGGTTAAACTTCTTGGTAGACGGTTTATTCTGCAATGATTGCAAGCTTTTGGCCGATACAATATCCCAATTTCTCAGCCATCAGGAAAGCTTGACACTTTGTGTTATTGTCTTTATTTTGTGCTACCAAAATTTGGCGAGCGACCTCTGCCGTCTTGTGAGCTTGGGGGAGAAGATGCTCTCGTCGATACAGTAGACTCAATTCTAGATAAGCGTCCCAAGCCAGTGGATCCAAGTAGACGATTTTCTTGAGCAGGGTTTTGGCTTGACGCAGGTTATCTGTTCTGATGGCAATATGGGCTTGTAAGTATAAGGGGTACAGGTTCTCTGGATCGCGTTGGAAGGCTTTTTCACACTGTTCCCAGGCTAGGTCGTATTGTTCTAGAGCAGCATGAGTATAGGCCAGGATGTTGCAAATCCACGGGGCTTCGGGATAACGCTTGTATAGATCCTGGGCAAGGTGTAAGGCTTCTGCCGCCTTCCCTTGACGTAAGCAAGAGCGGACATACCGCAGTTCTAAATCCTGACAGGAGGGTTGGCTTGATGGTGGAGTAGAGCGTGGCTGAGATAGGCGGAGCGCGGACTGAGGACGAGCACTGTTTTGGGACGAGGGACGTTCGAGGGGCGATCGCGTTAGCATCTGTTGCTCAGGCGATCGCGCTAGATGAAGCGTCGCGTGGTTCAACATGGAAATTTCAAATCCCGCAGAATCGTTCTCAGAGGAGGGGGTAGTGGAAGGCGAATAGCCATTTGACTGAACAGATTGCGTCGCGTCTAGTGGAGAAGGATATGACGCTGCAACGGGAGAAGAGAGCCAAAGCTTCGCTGCTGTCCCACCTCCATCGGGACGTTTGTACACCGTCGATTCTGGAAAACTCAAGAGTTGAAATTGCGAAACATCTTGCCCCTGTAATTCTGCATGGCCGCATAGAAGAAAACCTCCCGGGGCCAGGGTTTTATAAAACTTATCGAGGACGCAAGCAATAGAGTGGGAGTCAAAGTAAATAAACACATTTCTGCATAGAATTAAGTCGATCTCGTGAAGGTGTCCGAGGGAGTTGGGAAAAACATCTTGCAGCAAGTTTCCATACCGAAACGTCATATCTCGCCGCAAATGTTCGTGGATTTGCCATCCTCCCGTCGTTTTGGTGAAGAAACGGGTTTGATAGTCTAAGGGGGTTTGTCGAAATGACCACTGGCGATAGATGCCCTGTTGCGCCTTGCGAATAGCATCTGGATTGAGATCCGTTCCGAGGATAGAAATCGACCAATCTTTGCGATCAGGCAGGAGTTTTTCCAACAGAATGGACATAGTATAGGCTTCTTCTCCTGTCGAACAGCCCGCGCTCCAAATTCGCAGAGATGGTTTTGAATGATTTCTGCTGGAGGCAGCAGCGCGTTTTGCGCGAATGAGTCCGGGCAGGACGGTTTCGGAAAGCAATGTCATCTGTCCACGATCACGGTAGAAGTAGCTCTCCCCTGTGGTGATGTAACGTGCTAAGGTACGCCATTCTTCGTATCCTTCTTCTCGGCTGAGAAAGTAGAGATAATCCGATAGGTTAGCGATTTGCAGGGCTTTCAACCGTTCAGATACACTTCGCTGTAGGGTGATGCGATCTTGTTCTCGGATTCTAAGTCCTGTCCGTTGAGAAATGGTGTCAATGAAGCCATCGAGTAAATTAGGATCCATAAGGATGAGACCGTCACGCGTCAGAGTCAAAAGTGTCCCTAGAGTGCCCGATTTAAACTCAAAAGCAGCCAAGCGATTACATGGATCCCTTTTTGGGAAATAGTAAGCTGACCCTATTAAACGCCAAGTACTAACTGCACCCGCTGGAGTGATCGCACTTCCAACGGCACAGGCTCCGGCTGCTCGCACACCCCTGCACAGTACTTCTGGTAAGTGCATCGCTTGCAGTGATTACCCGTGTTTGGCTCCCATTCTTGATCGCTCCGCAACCGCAACGCTAAAGCAGAAATCAGCGATCGCACTTGTTCCTCATGCTCCAACGTCACATCGAAACTGTGCTTTTCCCCTGAACGCAGGAAGATTAGGGTTAGGCGTTTGAGCGATCGCCTGTACACCTGTTGCAGTGCCAGATAGTACAAACCCAACTGCACATCAATGCCATCAGGAATCGTAGGGTTCTTTGTGGTCTTGTAATCGATGAGTTCCAATTCGCCGTCAATGTTATCTAGACGGTCATAGCGACCCGTTAAAGCAAACTCAATGTTTTCAAATTGAACCTTCGCAGCAATCCTTCCCTCTATCCCCAGTGGTCGCTGCATCACCCCTGCTGGAGCAACAGAATCACAATAGTAGCGGTACAGGATATCTCGCCCTTCCGCCATCTGTGATGCTGACAGTTTCTGAACACTCTGATTCCAGCACGATTCAAACCAATCCCATCCTGGCTTGTGCTCGTTGTAATGCCAATCTCGGTAGACGATCGCCAAAGCATGATGGAGTGCATTGCCTA